>CAJBSR010000219.1 GCA_903958285.1 uncultured Sphingomonadales bacterium | reverse complement strand
GGAGACCCCGGCGGTCTCGGCGCGATGATCGGGCTGCTGGTCTTGGCCTTCTATGTTGTGCTGCCCTTGCTCGCGCTTGGCTATTACGCCGCCTTCTTCCGCGAAGTCGTCGGCACGTTGAGCCTCACCACGATCAACTTCCAGTTTACCGCGCGCACCAAGGAATGGTTTCTGCTCTTCCTCGGCAATGCGGGATTGTTCGTCCTTGCGCTCATCGTAGCTCTGATCCCGATTTCGGCGCTCGGCCTGTTCTCCGGATTTACAGACCTGCAACCGGGGCAAGATCCGTTTGCACAGAATCCCGGCCTCATTGCCGGCATGGTGCTGGCGCTCATCATCCCTATGAGCCTCGTCGGCCCCTTCATCCGCTATCGCAACTGGCGCTTCTTCATCCGCAATCTGGAGGCGACCGGGGTGATTGATCTCGATCTGCTCACCCAGTCGCAGACAAAGGTGGGGAGCCATGGCGAAGGATTGTTCGACGCGCTCGACATGGGTGCTATGTAACCCCGCATGATCCCAGCCTGGCATTATGACGGACAGACGGCGACCCGCTATGAGGTTTACGTCGTGGCACAGGACGACGGCCTTCGCCTTGACCTAGGGGAGGGGCGGAGTGACGTCGCGCCTTGGGGTGATCTGTTCTGGATCGACAAGCGCGATGGGGCCTCGGTCTTTGGGCGCAAGGGCGCAGACGGCTGGCGCGTCGGCATCCCCTTGCCGATGACCGATCTGCTCGCCCGCCGCCTGCCCCCGCAAACCCGCTATGGCGGGCTGGTCGACAAGTTCGGCATCTGGCCTGCCGTCGCCGGATTTACCGCCCTGTCTGCCGCTGTCGTCCTTGTCCTTTGGAAGGCACCCGATGTCGTCGCCCCCTTGGTCCCCATGTCATGGGAACAGAAGATGGGCGACGCCATGATCGGCGATCTGGGCGGGCGCATCTGCGATGGCGCAGAAGGCCAGAAGGCACTCGATGCGCTCGTCCGGCGTATTGACCCGGATGCGGCAAACCTGCGCGTCCGCATCGTCAATGTCGATATGGTCAACGCCGCCGCGCTCCCCGGCGGGCAGATTTTGGTTTTCCGGGGCCTGTTGCAGGAAGCGAAGAACCCGGATGAACTGGCAGGTGTGTTGGGTCATGAAATCGGCCATGTCCGCAACCGTGATGTGATGCAGGCGCTATTGCGGCAAATGGGGTTGAGCCTGTTGCTCGGTGGTGTTGGCGGTGACGTGGGCGGCGCCCTCAACTCCGCCATTTCCGCCAGCTATTCGCGCGCGGCAGAATCGCGGGCGGATGACTATGCGATCAACCTGATGCGCACGGCCAATGTCTCCCCCATCCCGACCGCGGGCTTCTTTGACCGGTTGGCGGAGGGTGAGCGTAAGCTCGGCAAAGGTGCTGTCGCCATGAGCTATATGTCGAGCCATCCGCTGTCGGATGAGCGGCGCAAAGTCTTCCTCGCCAGCGCGCGCAAGGGGGCAGACTATTCGCCTGCCGTTACGGCCCAACAATGGCGCGCTATCGTCGATGCCTGCGCCAATGACCCCGATGTGAAAGAAGGCGACCTGTTTTGAGTGACGAACAGGCGCCACAAAGGCTCCCCCGTGCAGACGGGCTGAAGCTCGCTGTCCGCCATCACGCTGGCCGGCCGGACAAGCCGACCCTCGTCTTCCTGCCCGGATATGCATCGGACATGTTGGGCAGCAAGGCGGTCGCGCTTGATGCTTGGGCGGCGGACCAAGGCTATGCCATGTTGCGGCTCGACTACTCGGGTTGCGGAGAGAGCGAAGGCGCCTTCGCCGAAGGAACGCTGGCCATCTGGCGGGATGATGCGCTGTTCGCGATTGCGCAATTGGTCAAAGACCCTGTCCTGCTCGTCGGGTCCTCCATGGGCGGCTGGATTGCGCTGCTGATGGCACAAGCCTTGGGCGCGCGGGCAGCCGCCTTGGTCGGCATCGCCGCCGCGCCGGACTTCACCATCTGGGGCTTTACCGACGACGAGAAAGCGACGCTCCAAACCGATGGAAAGTTGCTGCGCCCGTCCGACTATGGGCCCGAACCGATGTTGACGACGCGCGGCTTCTGGCAATCAGGGCAGGACAATCTGCTGCTCGACAAAGGCATCGACTATGCGGGGCCGGTCCGGCTGTTGCAGGGGCAGAGCGACGAGGTTGTGCCATGGAACATCGCCCTGCGCACCGCCGACGCGCTTCGTTCAGACGATGTGCAGGTGACGCTGATCAAAGATGGCGACCACCGCCTCTCGCGCGCGGCGGACATTGATCTGCTGATTGGAACTGTGGCGACGTTGATGGAGAGTTTGTGATCCTTTTGCCCCTGCTCGTTGCTTCTGCTTCGACCACCGCCCCCGCCGCGGACCAAGCGCGGTTCAAAACCTGTGTGGAGCTGGTCGATACCGACCCGCAGGCCGCGCTCGATTCGGCCGAGAAGTGGCGGATTGAGGGCGGCAATGTGCTCGCGCGTCAATGTCAGGGCTTGGCTTATGCCGCCCAAGCCCGCTGGCTGTCCGCGATGACCACCTTCCAGCAGGCCGCCGAAGCCGCGCAACAGGCCAAGGACAACCGCGCCGCCACGCTCTGGGTGCAGGCCGCCAACTCCGCATTGGCAGGCGGCGAATTTGTGAAGGCGCGTAGCTTCATTGATGCAGCGCTCATCGAAGGGACGCTCAAAGGCCCCGAAGCCGGCGAAGCGCATCTCGACCGCGCCCGCGCCTTGGTGGCTGTGGGAGATTTGACCAAGGCCCGCAGCGATCTTGACGCGGCGGCCAAGCTGGTCCCGCAAGACCCGCTCATCTGGTTGCTCTCGGCCTCGCTCGCCCGGCGCACCGGTGATCTGGACCGCGCCCGCACCGACATTGCCGAGGCCGCCCGCCTCTCCCCCGATGATGCCTCCGTTGCGCTGGAGGCCGGCAATATCGCCGCCATGATGGGCAATGATGCCGCCGCCCGCACCGCATGGGAAGCCGCCGTCAAGATCGCGCCGGAAGGTCCGCAGGGCAAGGCGGCGGCGAAGGCGCTGGAGCAGTTCGGTGGGCCTGTGACGCCGGAGCCTGCTGCTCCGCCGCGCTGACGCGGACATTAAGGTATCGCGCTGCCCCTTCCCAACCCCGTTGACACCAGACGTTGTTACCCCGCTTGTGCTGAGCTTGTCGAAGCACCGTCCTTCTGTTCACCGAGGCAACAAGAAAAGGACGGCCCTTCGACAAGCTCAGGGCGAACGGAGGGGGGCTTCAGGCCGTCTGCGAACGGATTTGGGTCAATCCAAATAAAAGTCGATCGTCGTGACCACACGAACCTTCTTGTACGGCGAGTCCGCAACGCCATAGCCCGGCTGTTCCCCATCACGCGCGTCGATAGAGAAATAGCCCTGGCTCGCGGATTTGATACCGCCGACGCCCGTGCCGCTGTCGCTGGCGAATTGCTCGGCAGACTTGCGCGCATCCTTGGTCGCTTCTGCCACCATCGCGGGTTTAATGTCATTGAGCTTGGTGAAGCTGAACGCGATGCCCGACCCTTCATCAAGCTGAACGCCACTGCGGACGAGATCAAACTGACGGGCAACGGCGGCCTGCGCCTTCTTGATATCGCCCGTGCGCAGCTGGAGCCGCTGACGGATCGTCACTGTATCCATACCGTTATTGTTGAACTGATTGACGCTCACGCCGCTCGGTTTCAAGTCCGCATCCGCAAAACCTGCGCTTTTGAAGAAGGCTCGGATGGCCGCCATGTCGGAATCGATGACCGCCCGGGCGGCATCCAGCGTCGGCGCCTGCGCGGAATAAGCAATGGTCCACACAGCAAGGTCTGCCGTGACGTTCTTTTCCGCCAGACCGCGCACCGTGACCGACCGGTCCGCTTCCTTCGCCCGCT
>CAJBSR010000218.1 GCA_903958285.1 uncultured Sphingomonadales bacterium | reverse complement strand
CGCATTGCTGAGCACCCGGTCCAGCGCCAGACCGCCGCCGACGAGCAAGACCGAAATCCAGCCCGCCGCGATGAGGATCATCCGGCGGCCGAGCGAGCCGCTCGACCGGCGCGCCGCCTGTTCACTCATATCAGGCGGCCGGATCTTCCAGGCTGTAGCCAAGGCCGCGGATCGTCGTGATCACTTCTTGGCCCAGCTTCTTACGAATGCGCGTCACAAACACTTCGATCGTATTGGAATCTCGGTCAAAATCCTGATCATAGATATGCTCGATCAGCTCCGTCCGGCTGACCACTTTGCCCTTGTGATGAATGAGATAGCTGAGCAATTTATATTCCTGCGCCGTCATCTTCACAGGCTCGCCTGCCAGCGTGACGCGTCCCGACCTTGTGTCGAGACGGACATCGCCTGCTATCAATTCAGATGACGCATTGCCCGACGCACGGCGGATGAGCGCCCGGAGACGGGCGATTAACTCCTGCGTCTGGAAGGGCTTGGCGAGATAATCATCGGCACCGGCATCAAGTCCTGCCACCTTGTCGGACCAGCTGTCGCGCGCGGTGAGGACGAGGACAGGAGTCACCTTGCCTTCTTTGCGCCAGCGATCCAGCACAGTGAGGCCATCGACCTCGGGCAGGCCGAGATCGAGAATGACAGCATCATAGCTTTCCGTTGAACCGAGGAAGTGACCTTCCTCACCGTCCGTCGCGAGGTCAACGGCATAGCCATTGTGCTCAAGCGTGGATTTGAGCTGCTTACCCAGTGTCGGTTCGTCTTCGACGATCAAAATGCGCATGCCGCCCCCTTTGTGCTTGAATTTGATCCAGATAGGCTCAATTGCCGGCTTGGGCAATAATCGCGCCCGAGCGTCCATCGACGTCAATCCAAATAACCGACGAGCCGCGAACGAACTTCAGGCGATAGCGCATGACGTCCGAATCAAATTCCGCGCCGATATAATTCGCACCACGTCGTTTCATCGCGGGAACGACGGCGCCTTCGATCTGTCGAAGCGAATGAATTGAGCCCCGGCGCGTCGCATTAAGAGCTGCATCCTGCTCGTCCCTGCGGCTTTGCTGCGCGTTCGCATCCGCGCCAAGCACGGCTGCGACCAAGGCGGTCGCAAATAGTCTGGAAGGGACGTTGAACTTAAACACCATTTGAGCGCATAGCAGGCTGGATTGAATAGGCCATGAATGACCTGTGCCGTTTCCTTCTCCGATTTGTCCCGCCAATCCTTAGTCCGGTTCCCCGCAATGTCAGCACCTGTTTTGAGTTATGAAGGCCTTGGATTGATTCAAGGTTCCGGCTGGCTGTTCCGCGAGTTGGACATTTATGTGGGCGAACGCGACCGTCTGGCGCTGATCGGCCGCAATGGTGCGGGCAAGACCACCTTGTTCAAACTCCTCGCCAACCGGATCGATTCCGATGAAGGCAGACGCACCATCGTCCCCGGCACCAATGTTGTGCTGTTGGAACAGGAACCCGACCTGACTGGCTGCGAGACACTGCGCGACTATGCGATTTCGGGCGACAATCCCCCGCAGCTTCACGAAGTCGAAGCGCTCGCTGATCAATTGGGCATCGACCTGTCGCGCGCCTGTGCGACGGCATCGGGCGGGGAACGCCGCCGCGCGGCGATTGCCCGCGCGCTTTCGCTCGAACCAGACGTTCTGCTGTTGGACGAGCCGACCAACCATCTCGATCTGGGCGCCATTGAATGGTTGGAAAACTGGCTTAACCGCTTTTCCGGCGCCTTCATCGTCATCAGCCATGACCGAACCTTCCTCACCCGCCTGACCCGCGAAACGCTCTGGATTGATCGGGGCAAGGTTCGGCGCGCCGAAGTCGGCTTTGGCGGGTTCGAAGCCTGGCAGGAGAAAATCTTCGCCGAAGAAGAACGCGCCGCCCATAAGATGGACGCCAAGCTCAAGATTGAGCTCCACTGGCTCGAGCGCGGCGTGACCGCCCGCCGCAAGCGCAACCAAGGACGCCTTGAGAAACTCAATCAGATGCGCGCCACCCGCGCCGCCATGATGGGCCCAACCGGCATCGCCAAAATGTCCATCGAAAGCGACGACGTCCGTTCCAAATCTGTCATCACGGCTGAGGGTGTCTCAAAGACTTATGGCGACAGGACGCTCTTCAAGGACTTCACCCTGCGCATTCAACGCGGTGACCGCATCGGCATTGTCGGGTCCAACGGCACCGGCAAAACGACACTGCTCAAATTGCTGACAGGTGAAATTGCACCCGACACAGGCAACATCAAGCTCGCCAAATCCCTAAACGGCATCGTCATTGACCAGCAACGCGCGCTCCTTAGCGGCGACAAGCGCGTCCGTGACGTGTTGGCCGATGGTGGCGACTGGGTCACGGTGCTTGGCGAGAAAAAGCACATCAAAGGCTATCTCAAGGAATTTCTGTTCGACCCCGAATTGTCGGAAGCGCGCGTCGCGACCTTATCCGGCGGAGAACAGGCCCGGCTCTTGCTGGCGCGGGAATTTGCGCGCCATTCCAATCTTCTCGTGCTCGATGAACCGACCAATGATCTCGATCTTGAGACGCTCGATCTCTTGCAGGAAGTGATCTCCGATTATGACGGCACCGTCCTGATCGTCAGCCATGACCGCGACTTTCTGGATCGCACCGTCACGTTGACACTGGGGCTTAGCGGGTCCGGCAAGGTCGATATCGTTGCTGGCGGCTACGCGGATTGGGAGAAGCAGCGGTCAGCGCCGAAGACTGGGGCAGCAAAGCCCAAGGCCATAGTGGTGGACGTTCCCGAAAAGCCGAAGGTGCAGACCAAGCTCAGCTACAAAGACCAGCGCGACTATGATCTGCTGCCCACTCGGGTTGAGGAACTGGGTGCGGCCATTGCCGATGCCGAAACAAAGCTGTCTGACCCTGATCTTTATGCAAAGAATCCGGCGCGCTTTGCGGACCTCACCAAGGAAATCGAAAAGCTGCGGGCCGAGCGTGACGCAGCTGAAGAACGCTGGCTGACGCTTGCCGAGATGGTGGAAACGCTCGGCGGTTAGAGCGTCTT
>CAJBSR010000217.1 GCA_903958285.1 uncultured Sphingomonadales bacterium | reverse complement strand
CTTCCTTGGACTGCAGCTTTTCGCCATCCTCTTTCTGGCGGCTGGCATCATCGTGTCGGGCTTTGCGTCCGACCGGTTTGGCGCGGGCAATGTTCTGATGACGGGATGTGGCCTGACGATGCTGGTTGCGCTCACCATCGTGCCGACTTTGGGCAGCGGAGAGCCTTCGCTCGTTGCCCTTTTTCTATCGATGGCATTGTTCGCCATGGGCTTGACCTATGGCCCGCTCGGCGCCTGGCTGCCCAGCCTGTTTCCGGCACGGGTGCGCTATTCCGGTGCATCGGTGGCGTTTAACATGGCGGGGATCTTGGGTGGCGGATTAGCACCGCTCATCGCCCAGCGTCTTTCTGACAGCGCCGGCCTCGGCGCGGTTGGTTCCTATCTCGCGCTTTGCTCGGGCCTCAGCCTTGTGGGTCTGTTGGCACTGCGCGCAAAAGGGTGATGCGCGCTTTCCCATAGTCACGCTGGACGTCCACTTCGAAGCCTGCGACGTCCACAGTCTCCTTGCGAGATGTTTCGATGCTGACAAGCGTGGCCGGGCCGATCCAGCCCAAGCGCCCCAGCTTGTCGAGCGCGACGGATCCGGCGCCACTCTCATAAGGCGGGTCCATCATGACCAAGTCCAATGGCGCGCGGGCAGGCGGCAAGGCGAGGACGGAGCCCTGACGGATTTCAGCGCCTGTGGCTCCAAGTTTTGCGATGTTGGTCTTGAGCGCATCAACGGCAGCGCGGTCCTGCTCCACAAAGATGCAACTGGCAGCCCCACGGGAAAGCGCTTCTAACCCGAGTGCGCCAGAACCTGCGAACAGGTCTGCCACGCTCAGGCCTTCAAAACTTCCAAAGCGGCTGACGAGCATAGAGAACAGCGCCTCCCGCGTGCGGTCTGCGGTCGGGCGGGTCGCGTCCCCTTTGGGCGCGACCAACGGACGGCCGCGCCAGTTTCCAGCGATGATCCTCATGGACGACGCGGTGGCCGCGAATGCTGCCGTTTGGCAGCGGCAGGCGAGGATGGGGCGCGGCGCGGGGATGAGGGAGCCGCCGACGGCCCCCTTTCAGGTGCTCTTTCCTTCGCCCCCCCCTGTTTGGCGAGCGACTGTCGGAACATGAACAGCTGGTTGCGATCGATTTCGGCGACTTCACCGCGTTCCAGATCACCCAGACCAAAGGGGCCATAGCTGGTCCTGATCAGGCGGGAGACGCGCAGGCCAAGATGTTCCAGAACACGACGGACTTCGCGGTTCTTGCCCTCGGTCAGGCGCATTTCAACCCAGGTGTTGGCCCCGGTCCGGCGTTCCAGATTGGCATCGATGGAGCCGTAGCGGACGCCGTCAATCTCAATGCCGTGGATCAGCTCTTCCAATTGTGCCTGGCTGACATTGCCATAAGCGCGGGCACGGTAAGAACGGACGACGCCGGTCGAAGGTAATTCAAGTTGCCTCTTCAACTCACCATCGGTGGTGAGCAGCAGCAACCCTTCGGTATTGAGATCGAGCCGCCCAACAGGCACCAAACGAGGAAGGCCCTTTGGCAGCACGTCATAAATTGTGCGACGACCCTGCGGATCACGT
>CAJBSR010000216.1 GCA_903958285.1 uncultured Sphingomonadales bacterium | reverse complement strand
CCGCCTGGCCGCCGCGCGACGGACCGGAGACCGGCCCCGTCAAGCGCGCAACGGTGCGGGAAGTGGCACAGGGGTTGAACTTTGTGACCGTCGCCCAGCGCACCGGCACGAGCGGCCCCAGCGCGTGCCGTCAAGCGGCCGCCTATGCCATGGGTTGGCGCGTGGCGCAGGATTGTGACCTGGGCCTGACGCTCGCGCATGGCGGCGGCTATCCCGGCTATGGATCGCACGTCATGCTGATGCCGGATTATGGCGTGGGCATCTTTGCGCTCAGCAATCGCACCTATGCCGGGCCGTCGGCGCCGGCGTGGGATAGTGCGGTCCTGATGCACAAGGCGGGGCTGTTGAAGCGGACGGAGCCGCCTGTCTCTCCTGCGCTGGCGGATTTTTACGGCCTGACGGGTCAGGTCTATGCGGCGGGGAACATCGCGTCGCTTGAAGGTCGCGTCGCGATGAACTTCCCGCTCGATCGTACGGCGGAGAATTGGGCCAAGGTACTGGCGGACTTGAAAGCAAAGTCGGGCAGCTGCGTGACAACCACACCGATCACAGCGACGGGCGCCATGTCCGGAACCTTCAAATGGCCGTGCGACAAGGGCGACGTGCAGGGGCAGGTGCTGCTCGCGCCGACCCGCCCGATCACGCTCCAGTCGCTGCGGTTCAGCTTCGTGGCCAAGCCTTGAGCTTGCTGGTCATGGTGGTTGGCGGTTGTGCTTTCCTTTTTCATTTTGCTCTCGTAGCCGCAGCGATCTCCTCATGTTCGATCAAGCTCAGCTTATGACCTTCAAAGCCACCATCCTCACGCTCTATCCGGAGATGTTCCCCGGGCCGCTCGGCGCGTCCATTGCCGGACGGGCGCGGGAGGAGGGCAAGTGGGCGCTGGAGACGGTCCAGATCCGCGACTTTGCGACCGACAAGCACCGCACAGTGGACGATACACCGGCCGGTGGCGGCGCGGGCATGGTTCTGAAGGCCGATGTGTTGGCGCGGGCCGTGGATTCGGTGCCGCTAGTGGCCCCCATCCTCGCCATGACACCACGGGGCAAACCCATCACCCAAGCCCGCATCCGCGAACTGGCCGCAGGGCCGGGCGTTGTGATTCTTTGCGGGCGATTCGAAGGGTTTGACGAGCGCCTGTTTGAGGCGCGACCGGAGATTGAGCAGGTTTCGATGGGCGATATCGTGCTTTCCGGGGGGGAAATGGGCGCTTTGATGCTGCTCGATGCTTGCATTCGCCTGCTTCCCGGCGTAATGGGCGCGGCCTTGAGTGGTGAAGAAGAGTCGTTCGAGAACGGCCTCCTCGAATACCCTCATTACACCCGACCTGCTGAGTGGGAAGGGCGCACGATCCCTGAAGTGCTGCGATCGGGGGATCATGCGAAGATCGCTGCCTGGCGGAAACAACGGGCAGAAGATGACACACGGTTACGCAGGCCGGACCTTTGGGAGCGTCATATCGACGCTCGGGCCCAGCCTGCCTCTGATGCGCGGCGGAAGACTAAAAAGGACAAGTGAGGCAATGAACCTCATTCAAACGATCGAAGCGGAACAGATCGCAAAATTGACCGCAGAAAAGAAAATCCCGGAATTCCGTCCGGGCGACACCCTTCGCGTCGGCGTTCGCGTCGTTGAAGGTGAACGGACCCGCGTCCAGAACTACGAAGGCGTGTGCATCGCGCGTTCGAACAAGGGCATGGGCTCCAACTTCACCGTTCGCAAGATTTCGTTCGGTGAAGGCGTGGAACGTGTTTTCCCGCTCTATTCGCCCAACATCGACAGCATCGAAGTCGTCCGCAAGGGCGCCGTGCGTCGTGCCAAGCTTTACTATCTGCGCGGTCGTCGCGGCAAATCGGCACGTATTGCCGAACGTCGCGATACGCGAATTACAGACGCTGCGAAGAAAACGGCCCCGGAGGCCTGATCCCGCACGTTCGTGTAAAAATCGAACAGCCGAAAGGGCCGGGATCCAAAACAGGGTTCCGGCCCTTTCTTTTTGACTTGAGAAGACCAGAAGGATTGAAAAATGGGTTATCGTGTTGTCGTCGCAGGGGCCACCGGGAACGTAGGCCGCGAAATGCTGAACATCCTCGCAGAACGCGAATTTCCGATTGATGAAATCGCCGCCGTCGCCTCGTCGCGGTCACAGGGTGATGTCATTGAATTCGGTGAAACCGGCAAGACGCTGAAGGTCCAGAATATCGAGCATTTCGACTGGACCGGCTGGGACATGGCGCTGTTCGCCATCGGCTCGGACGCGACGGCCATTTACGCGCCCAAGGCGGCGGCGGCCGGCTGCGTCGTCATCGACAACTCATCGCTCTACCGGATGGACCCGGACGTGCCGCTGATCGTGCCCGAAGTGAACCCCGACGCGATTGACGGCTATAAGAAGAAGAACATCATCGCCAACCCGAACT
>CAJBSR010000215.1 GCA_903958285.1 uncultured Sphingomonadales bacterium | reverse complement strand
CAGGAAGCCTTGGAACAGCGGATGGGCTTCGGGAAAGCCCGCGCGCGCGGCCATAGGCGCGACCCAGACGGCGGCCTTGTGCCGCTCGGCAAGTGCAATGGCTTCATCCCACGCGGCGTCACGGCTGACGCCTGCGCCCACCACAATCGCCGGATTGCGCGCGGTGGCCAAAGCTGCGGCGAGCGCGCCCAACATCGCCGCATCCCCGCGCACCTGCCGGGACACAGTGGTAGCCTCCAACCGGTCACAGGGCTGGTCCCAATCATCGACGGGAACCGACACAAAGGTCGGGCCCTGCGGCGCCTGCATCGCGATGTGATAGGCGCGGGCAATGGCGGCGGGCACATCCTCGGCGCGCGCAGGCTCAATCGACCATTTGACATATGGACGCGGAAATTCGCTGGCGCGTTCGGCAAAGAGGAAGGGCTCAAAAGGCAAGATCGAGCGGGCCTGTTGCCCTGCCGTCACGACGAGCGGCGTCTGGTTTTTGAACGCGGTGAAGAGGTTGCCCAGCGCATGGCCCACGCCCGCGGCTGAGTGCAGATTGATCATCGCCGCGTTGCGCGTCGCTTGGGCATAGCCGTCTGCCATGCCGACAACGACCGATTCCTGAAGCCCCAGCACATAGCGGAAGTCTTCGGGAAAATTGCGGAACATCGGCAGCTCGGTGGAGCCGGGATTGCCGAAAATCGTCGTCATGCCGACCTGGCGCATGAACTCGATGGTGGCGTCGCGAACGGTGGTCTTCATCGGGTGTTCGTCCTCTCGAGACAACTGATGGCATGATGTTCGTGTCTCTGCCAGTTTGAAGCGAGGAAGTTTCACGCGGAGGGGAGGAGGATCCGGCTTCGACAGGCTCAGCCTCAGCGCAAAACCCCGAAACTAGCCTTTAGCCCCAACTCCAACTATACGCGCGTCCATGCAGATTCCCGGACATATTGATCCCGTCGCGGTTCCCCGCGCCCCCACCTTGCGTGAAGATGGTCGTGTTGACCTCGTCGGCCTGTCGAAAGACCAGATCCGTGCCGAGCTGGAGGCTGCCGGTCTCGACGCCAAGGCCGCCAAGCTGCGCGGCAAGCAGATCTGGCATTGGGTCTATAATCGCGGCGCGACTGAGTTTGCGCAGATGACCGATATCGCCAAGGCGCAGCACCCGTTTCTGGCGGACCATTTCGTCATTGGCCGCCCCGAAGTGGTGGAGGCGCAAGTCTCTTCCGACGGCACGCGCAAATGGCTGCTCCGCGCACCCGATGCCCAAGACTATGAAATGGTCTTCATCCCGGATGCAGACCGCGGGACGCTCTGCGTTTCGTCACAGGTCGGTTGCACGCTCAACTGCCGCTTCTGCCATACAGGCACGATGCGGCTGGTCCGCAACCTGACGGCGAGCGAGATTGTCGGTCAAGTCATGCTCGCGCGCGACAGTCTGGGTGAATGGCCGTCGCAGCCCGAAGGCCGCCTGCTCACCAACATCGTCATGATGGGCATGGGGGAGCCGCTCTATAATTTTGATGCGGTGCGCGATGCGTTGAAGATCGTGATGGATGGCGATGGCCTTGCGCTGTCGAAGCGGCGCATCACGCTTTCCACCTCAGGCGTCGTCCCGATGATGGCGCGCGCGGGCGAAGAGATTGGCGTCAACCTCGCCGTCTCGCTCCATGCGGTGACCAAGGAAGTCCGCGATGAGATCGTGCCGATCAACCGCAAATACGGGCTTGAGGAATTGCTTCAGGCCTGCGCCGACTATCCCGGCGTCAACAATGCGCGGCGCATTACGTTTGAATACGTCATGCTCAAGGACAAGAATGACAGCGACGACGAAGCGCGCGAGCTTGTCCGCCTCATCAAGAAGTACCGCCTCCACGCCAAGGTGAACCTCATTCCGTTCAACCCCTGGCCGGGCGCGCCGTATGATACGTCGACGCCGGAGCGCGTCCGCTCCTTCTCGAACATCGTGTTTGACGGCGGCATCTCCGCCCCGATCCGTACCCCGCGTGGGCGTGACATTGATGCCGCCTGTGGGCAGCTGAAGACCAGTTCGGAAAAGAAAACGCGCGCGGAGCTGGACCGGTTGGCCGAGGAAAAACAGGCAGCTCTGGGGTAAGCGTTACTGCGCTGCCATCGCCTGCGCAGCGGCCACACCGCTCGCCCAAGCCCATTGGAAGTTATAGCCGCCAAGCCAGCCGGTGACGTCCACTGCTTCGCCGATCACATAAAGCCCCGGCACCTTGGCGGCCTCCATCGTCTTAGACGAAAGTTCCGCTGTGCTGATCCCGCCAATGGTGACTTCGGCCTTGGCAAAGCCCTCCGTGCCATTGGGATGGAATTCCCAATCGGCGAGGCGACGCTCAATCCGGTCGAGCATCGGGTCCTTCATTTCGACGAGTTCCAGAAGACCCCAGTCCACATCTTCGCCACTCACTTTGCCCGACAGCGCAAAGGCGAGCCGGTCGGGCAGATGGCTGGCAAGCGTTGTTCGCAGCGTCTGGCGGGGGCGCTCGCGCTTGAGCATCTTGAGCCAGTCGCGGGGGGCTTCTGGCAGGAAGTTGATGCCGACAGGCTCGCCATGCCGCCAATAGGATGAAACCTGCAAGATGGCCGGACCGGACAGGCCGCGATGCGTGAAGAGCGCGGCCTCGCGGAATTTGGTTTTGCCGGTGCGGGCCACGACCTCCGCTGACACGCCGGAGAGGGTGCGGAAGAGTGTTTCCTCCCCGCCCAGCGTGAAGGGCACAAGTGCAGGGCGCGGTTCAACGACCTTGAGGCCAAAGCGCCGGGCAATGTCATAGGCGATGCCCGTCGCGCCCATTTGCGGGATGGACGGGCCGCCTGTTGCCACGACCAGTGCAGGCGCCTCTGCGCCGCCGGCCCGGAAGAGGCCATTGGCATGGCCAATCTCTCCAATGTCCATCGAAAAGGCGAAGTCGACCGCGCCCTTGGCGCATTCGTCCATCAGCATCGCGACGATCTGTTTGGCGGACCCATCGCAGAAGAGTTGGCCCAGCGTCTTTTCGTGCCAGGCAATGCCATAGGCGTCGACAAGGGCAATGAAGTCTGCCGGGCGATACCGCCCCAGCGCTGACTTTGCGAAATGCGGGTTGGCCGACAGGAACCGCTCTGCCGAGGTGTTCACGTTGGTGAAGTTGCAGCGCCCGCCGCCGGAGATCAGGATCTTCTTCCCCGGCGCATCGGCATGGTCGATAACGAGGACGCGCTTGCCTGTTTGCCCTGCGCGGGCGGCGCACATCAGGCCCGCCCCTCCGGCACCAAGGATGATCACGTCATATCGGGGAAGGGGAGTTGGCATTGCGCCGCCCTAGAGCAACAAACCGTGCGCGACAAACGACGAACTGATGGAGGTTGGCGCTTTAGCGCCTTGCGCGCGGCGGAATGTTGCTCAAAAATACGCCAATGTGGTTGCTTTTGAAGTTGCTCGAACGGACCATCAGGTTCGGGCGGTTTGTGTTGATCGAGGTAAATGGCACGCGCCACAGCTTCGGCACGTCCCATCCGGACTATCCGAACGTCACCATGCGCTTTGCAGATGCGGGCGTGGCGGGCGCGGTTGTTCGTAATCCGCGGCTTGGCTTTGGGGAGGCATGGCTCGACGGGCGGATCATTTTTGAACAGGGCGATATTGCCGCCTTCCTGACACTCTTTCGTAAAAACGCCTCTTGGGAAAAGGGGGGTGAGGGACTGAAACCCAAGGCCGCTTGGCGCCGCGCTGCAAACGCGCTCATCGGGCGGATAGACCGGATCAACTGGGAACGAAAATCCAAGCGCAATGTGGCGCATCATTATGACCTTGATGACCGTCTGTTTGATCTCTTCCTTGATGTGGATCGCCAGTACAGCTGCGCTTATTTTACCGACCCCACCAACAGCCTTGATCAGGCGCAGGCCGACAAGAAGGCGCATATCGCGGCCAAGCTTGCTTTGGCGCCCGGCCAGCGTGTGCTGGATATTGGCTGTGGCTGGGGTGGCATGGCGCTCTACCTTAACCGTGTGGCGGACGTGGACGTGCTCGGGATTACACTGTCGGAAGAACAGTTGAAGGTTGCGCGTCAACGGGCAGCCGATGCGGGTGTTTCTGATCGCGTCCGGTTCGAACTGATCGATTATCGTGCGGTTGAAGGTCAGTTTGACCGCATCGTTTCGGTCGGCATGTTTGAACATGTCGGGCCGCGCAATTACCGGACCTTTTTTGCCAAGGCGAAGGCGCTGTTGAGCGATGACGGCGTCATGCTGCTGCACACGATTGGGCGTATGGGAAAGCCCGGCACAACCGATCCGTTCACCGCCAAATATATCTTTCCCGGCGGGTATAACCCCTCCCTGTCGGAGATCGTCGCCGCCAGTGAAAGAGTGCGCCTGATCCTGACCGACTGCGAAGTTTTACGGCTCCATTATGCCCTGACGCTGGATCATTGGCTGGACCGGACCAATGCTGCGCGCGATCGGATCGTTGCGCTATATGACGAACGCTTCTTTCGCTTGTGGCAATTCTATCTGGCTGGGGCCTCGGGCGCATTCCGCTATGGCGGACTGGTTAATTTTCAGCTGCAATATGCCAACAACAGACATGCACTGCCCCTGACGCGGGACTATATCCCAGACGCAGAGGCGCGATATCGCCTTGCGTTGCCCCCCTGATTCCCGGATTATACCACTCTTGGAAAAGGAGTGATGATGACACGGCCGGGGACACAGAAGGACGGCAGGATTTTCCGGCACAGGCTGTCCACGCGGCTATGGCATTGGATCAACGCTGTCGCGGTCATTGTCCTGCTGATGTCGGGCCTCACCATCTCCAATGCGCATCCCCGGCTCTACTGGGGGCATTATGGCGCGAACTTCGATGCGGCCTGGCTGACGCTGCCGCGCTTTCCCGGATGGGCGACCATTCCGACGGGCTATAATCTGGCGCTGGCCCGTGAATGGCATTTCGCCTTTGCCTGGGTGTTCGCCTTTGGGCTTCTTTTCTTCATGCTGGGCGCGGTGATGAACGGCCATTTCAGGCGGGACATTGCGCTTGGTGCAAAGGAGGTCGCGCCCTCTCATCTGTGGGAGGATGTGAAGCGGCATTT
>CAJBSR010000214.1 GCA_903958285.1 uncultured Sphingomonadales bacterium | reverse complement strand
GCCGGCGGCACGGTGCTGCTGGCCATCCCGATGGCCACCATGGCGGCCTACGCCTTCTCGCGCTACGACTTCCGCTTCAAGCAGGCGATCTTCCTGACGGTGATCGCCTCGCAGTTCATCCCGGCGGCCATCGTCGTGCTGCCCTACTTCCTGATGTTCAAACAGCTCGGGCTGCTGGACACGCGCACCGCGCTGGTGCTGATCAACCTGTCGATCGTGCTGCCCTACGCGGTGTGGATGATCAAGGGCTTCATCGATGCCGTGCCGCTGGAGATCGAGGAGTCAGCGCAGGTCGACGGCGCGAGCCGCGCGCGCGTGATCGCCGAGATCGTCGTGCCCGCGGCGCTGCCGGGCATCATCACCGCGGCCGTCTTCAGCTTCACGCTGACCTGGAACGAGTTCCTGTTCGCGCTGATCCTGGGCAAGCAAGATGCGCTGACTTTGCCCTTGGGCCTGATCGGCTTTCGCACCGAGCGCGGCGACCTCTGGGAGCTGATGGCTGCCGGTGGGCTCATCATCACCGCGCCCATGTTCATGCTCTCCCTCATGGTGCACCGGCAGTTCATTGGCAGCCTGACTGCAGGCTCGGTTCGTTAGGACGCTACATGACTACGGTATCGCTGGCTTCTGTCGATAAATATTTTGGTTCGGTACAGGTGGTACGCAATCTCAGCCTGGAGATCGCTGATCGCGAGTTTTTGGTGTTGCTGGGGCCTTCAGGATGCGGCAAGACCACCACCATGCGGATGATTGCCGGACTGGAGGCGCCCAGCGCAGGCACCATCGCCTTCGATGGCGTGCGCGTGAACGAGGTGCCGCCTCAGCGTCGAGATGTATCCATGGTGTTTCAGAACTATGGCCTCTATCCTCACATGAGCGTCGCAGAAAATATCGGCTATCCGCTCAAGCTTCGGAGGGTGCCACTGGCGGAGCGGGAGCGTCGCGTTCGCGAGGCGGCGGCGCGGGTGCAACTTGACCCCTTTCTCGCTCGTATGCCGCGCGAGCTCTCAGGGGGACAGCGGCAGCGCGTCGCCCTGGCGCGAAGCATCGTGCGAACGCCGCGGGTATTTTTGATGGATGAGCCGCTCTCCAATCTCGATGCCAAACTGCGTCGCCGCGTGCGCGAGGATATCCGCGAATTGCAACAACGGCTCAGCCTGACAGTGGCCTATGTCACCCATGACCAGGAAGAGGCACTGGCGGTGTCGGATGAAATCATTGTCATGAACAATGCCCGCATTGCCCAGCGTGGTACGCCGCACACGCTCTATGCCGAACCGGCCGATCTGTTCATTGTCGATTTCATCGGCGATGCCAATATCACCGATGTGGTGATCGAGGCGGTCAAGGACGGCAAGGCCAAAATCCAGTTGGGCCCGCTGCGCTTCAGCCTGCCTGCGCGCGGGCTGGAACAGGGTCCGGCCAAGCTGGCGATCAGGCCCGATGCCATCACTTTGTCTACCGAACGCGGACTGATACCCGGTGTGGTCAGCAAGGCGTTTTTCCTCGGTCGCTTGTGGGAATACACCATCGAGACCGAATTCGGTCCGCTGTTTGCCACCATCCCCGGGCGCACCGCCCCGTTTGTGATCGGGACTTCGATCATGCTGGATTTCGACGCCTCAGGCATGGTGCTGGTGCCCAGCGCCTGACGGCAGATCAGGCTTTGGACGGCACGCAAAAAGAGTGACTGTCCATGCCTGTCACCGGCAAAAAAAAGGCCGCCATTGCTGGCGGCCCAAGTCTAGGGAGGAAACGCCCAAGGAGGGCATGATGGAGGAATGAACCTCGACATCACTCCTTCCTTGTATTGATGCACCGCACAAAAGGCAAGTGCTATTGACCTAATTTTTTCATTATTTTTATC
>CAJBSR010000213.1 GCA_903958285.1 uncultured Sphingomonadales bacterium | reverse complement strand
TGGACTCCATGACCCGCAAAGAAAAACAGCACCTCATCTCCTCCTTGGACTTGGCTTGAGAAGGCTCTTAATGCCGCCTTTAATTCTTTTTCATTCAAATCAAGCTTAAGAGTTACTTGATATCCAACGGTAGTCAAACTTGCTGCAATAGCTTTAGCGTCCTCCCGCGCATTTAAGAGTTTTGATACGGATTTGTAGGAGTCGTTTCCAATGACCAGTGCCTTTCTATTGGCCATTGTTGTCATCGCTGCAGGTGGCGCAACTTGGTTTTGTTGCTTAGCTAGCTTTAATTGCTCTTCAAGCTCACGCTGTCGTATCTCTGCAAGTTGAGTTTGAATTCGTTTTTGATCTTCTGCCTGTGCTAATAGTCTTTTAGACTCTTCCGCTTCGGCACGAAGTTTTTTTATTTCGTTATTGGGTGCAGTTGCTTGTTGCACTGGTGCAGAGCGGACAAAACTTCCATCAGCCCATATACCTTGATTGATGATTGAGCCGTTTGCGGCATATTCAGTACCTTGCCCGTTTTGCTTGCCATCCTTGAACTCACCAACATATTTAGAGCCACTGGCAAAGGTGTAAGTACCAAACCACATATTTAGAGTCGCTGTCAAAGGGGTGAGCACCCAAACAATTATCAAAGTACCCAGAAGATGGGCAAGGAGGTAAATTACTTTGCGCGTCAACACTTCCGACCATCAGGACAAAAGCAAGGTAACGCAGCAGGTTCTTCATAGGAACAGATGGTAATTAAAAGAAGAAGGGCTAGCTAGGATTAGTTTGGTACTTATCCCACAAGGTGATCAATTGAGCAAATTATGTTGCAAAGGCTGACGGGAGTCCCATCGCCATGAAGTGGGGTTACAGGTTGGGTGGGGAGTCTGTTGGAGACTTCAAGAAGCTTGACTTCGATGTGCAAGTTGAAGCAATGGCGGTGGAACGGCTAGGCGCGGTTTAAGTGCAAGCGAGGTAAGGGTTTCTTCGTGTGTTGAGGGCTCTTCCAAGGGTCGATAATTGGCTTGTTTTGGTCGAGATGCTTATCCGTCAAGACCAGCCGTGATGGCAGGCATCGTCGCTGTATTTGCGTCGACTGTTTGGCCAAGAAGATCGTGCTAGCCACTAGCGCGCCGATTGACAGGCGGCACGCCTCAGTAACCGGAAAGGTTTGCATGCAGTGACACCTCCTGATTGCCCAGTTTTTCCGTTCAGGCGGGAAGACCCTTTTTCCCCGCCGCCTCAGTATGCGCTGGCACGTGCTGATGGTGCGGTATGCCCGGTGTCATTGTGGAACGGCAAGCGCGCATGGCTGGTTACACGGCAGGCTGAAATCCGGGAGCTGCTGTCTGATGACAAGCGTTTTTCTGGCGCCATGGCCGATCCGAATTTTCCGACTGTCACCGCGGCACGAGTGGCGGTGGACAAGAACGAGCGCGCCTTTGTCGGCATGGACAACCCGGAGCATGACCGCTACCGCCGGCTCTTTACCCGCGAGTTTTCGGTGCGACGCATGCAGGCCTTGAAGCCGAAGATCGCTGCGATTGCCGAAAGCCTGATCGACGAGATGGAGCGTGCCGGCCCACCGGTGGACCTGGTGGCCATGCTGGCGGTGAAATTTCCTTCGCTCGTGATGTCCGAGTTGTTCGGCTCGCCCTACGAGGACCATCCCTTCATCATTCGCTGTGCCGTTGCGCGCCACGGGCTGACGCAAAGCACCGGCGAGGCCGAAACGAAGGCACGTGAGCTGGCCGACTATGTGTTGCGCCTGATCCACACAAAGGAAGCAAACCCGGGTGACGACATGGTCAGCCGCATCATTGTCGAGCAAGTACACACCGGGCACCTGACGCGTGAAGAGTTCGCCGATATCGGCGCGATGATCCTGCGCGCCGGCCACGATACGACCACCAACATGATCGGCATGGGTACCTTGCTGCTGCTAGAGCACGATGATCTGCGTATGCAGCTCGCGGCCGAGCCGGAACTTGTGGAAGCGGCGGTGGAGGAACTGCTGCGCTTTGTCAGCCCGGTGCAGTTTTCGCCGCGCCGGGTTGCGCTCGAAGATGTAGAGGTGGGCGGTGTGCAAATTCCCAAGGGTGAAGGCCTGTTCATGCTGCTCGCCTCGGCCAATCGTGATGAAGCCGTTTTTGATCGGCCGAATCAGCTCGATTTCGCCCGCGATGCTTCCCATCACCTGACCTTCGGCTACGGCATTCACCAATGCCTGGGCCAAATGCTGGCACGTTATGAGCTGCACATCCTTTTCAACACGCTGCTTCGCCGTTTGCCGGGCTTGCGCTTGGCCGTGCCGCTGGAGCAGATCCGCTTCAAGCACGACATGCAAATCTACGGTGTCCACAACCTTCCGGTGGCGTGGTGAGTACCGCCAAGTTTAAAGTGAGTGTAGATACGCACCGTTGCGTAGGCGCCGGGCATTGCGTGCGCATTGTGCCGGAGGTGTTTGACCAGCGCGAGAGCGACGGCATCGTGCTCCTGCTAGAAGAGCTGCCGCCGGCAGATCTGACGCCCTATCTGGAGAAGGCGGTGCGCTTGTGCCCTGCGCGTGCCATAGCGTTGCAGGATGCTGCGGACGATAATGCGGCCACATAATGGTTTCCTCACAACACCCTCGCAACACCCTCGCAACACCAATTAGTGACACAACAACGAACCCACAACGAACCCCAAGGAGACTGACATGAAAACACGGAGAATGGCTCTAGGAGCCTGTTTTGGCCTGATCGCCGGCGTCGCTGGCCTGCTGGGAACAGCAGTGTCGATGCCTGCTGCAGCCCAAGAATTTCCTGCCAAGCCGATTCGACTGCTGATTCCCTTTACACCCGGCGGCGGGACCGATTTTGTCTCCCGGACCGTCGGTAGCAAACTGGCTGAGGTCAACAAATGGCAGGTTGTTCTGGAGAACATGCCAGGTGCCTCCGGAAACCTGGCAATTGCTGCGGCGGCCAAATCGGCGCCGGATGGCTATACCATCGTGATGGGCCAGTCGGACAACATGATGCTCGGGCCCTACCTGTATGCCAACGCCGGCTATGACACCGTCAAGAGCTTTGTGCCAATCATCCAGGTTTCGGAAACCGCGCTGGCCATCGTGAGCAATGCCAACGCCACACAGAACAAGATGGGCAACGTGGCAGACATGGTGGCGCGCGGCAAGAGCGCCGCCGGCTTGAGCTGGGCGACGGCGGGCAATGGCAGCGTGGGGCACCTGTACGGCGAATCGCTCAAATCGGCTGCCGCCATCCGCCTGCTGCAAGTGCCTTACAAAGGTGCCGCACCGGCGATGGCCGACGTGATGGGCAATTCGGTTGACGTGGCCATCATGTCGGTGGCCTCGGTGCTCGGCCTGGTGCGCGGCGGCAAGCTGACCCCGTTGGCGGTATCAACCCCGAAGCGCTCGGCCATGCTACCCAACACCCCCACACTGGACGAGGCTGGCATCAAGGGAATTGATGCCAGCATCTGGTTGGGCTTGTTTGCGCCGGCCGGCACGCCTCCGGCCGTGGTCGCACGGCTGAATGCGGAAATCAACAAGGTGCTACAGATGCCCGACGTGCGCGAAAAGCTCATCAACGGCGGTGTCACCCCGATGGGTGGCACGCCCGATGAGTTTGCCGCATTCGTCCGCACTGACTACGCACGCTGGGGCAAGATCGTCAAGGATTCCGGCGTCAAGCTCGAATAAGGTAGTTCATGCAGCTGCAAGGTATCCGCGTCATTGACCTGACGCGCATTCTCTCTGGACCATTCTGCTCCATGTTCCTGGCGGACATGGGAGCAGAGGTGATCAAGATTGAAGAGCCCGGCGCGGGTGATCCGGTGCGCCAGCAGGGTGAGGCGGTAAACGGCTACTCGCTGTACTTTGCCACCTTCAACCGCAATAAGCGCTCGATGACGCTCAACTTGCGCAGCGAAGAGGGCAAGGAGGTGCTGCGCCAGTTGTTGCGGGGCGCCGACGTGGTGGTCAACAATTACCGGCCCGGGGTGATGGACAAAATGGGCTTTGGCCGCGATGCCTTGCGCGCCTTGAAGCCGGACATCATCAGCTGCCACGTTACCGGCTTCGGGCTAGACGGGCCCTACCGCGAGCGACCGACATTCGATTTCATCGCCCAGGCGATGAGCGGCTTCATGAGCGTCAACGGCCTCGAAGGGCAGCCGCCGATGCGCGCCGCCCCGCCGGTGTCGGATCTGGTGGCCGGTTCCTACGCGGCAATGGGCATCATGGCGGCACTGGTTAGGCGCAGCCGCACCGGTGAGGGGGAGGAGGTTGCCACCGCCCTGACCGACAGCATGACCAGCATGCTGGCGTTCCTTGCGACCAACTTTTTCGCTACCGGCCGTCAGCCCTTGCGCACCGGCAACGACCATGCGATTGCTTCCCCATACGGCCTGTTTGAAGCGTCCGATGGTCAGGTCGCCATTGCCCCGTCTAATGACAGTTTCTACTTCAAGCTGTTGGCCGCCCTGGACCTGGAGCATTTGAAACAACATCCGGACCTGCAAACCAATGCGGATCGCTTCGAGGCGCGCACGCTGATCAATCAAGCCATCAACCAGCGCACCCGCAGCGGTTCGGTTGCGCACTGGATCGACAGGCTCAACGCCGCCGGCGTACCCTGCGGCCGCGTGCTCGGTCTGGCCGAGGTATTTGACGACCCGCAAACGCAACACCAGCAGATGAGGGTCACCATCGAGCATCCGCAGCACGGCGCGCTCGATGTGCTGGGCTTCCCGATCAAATTTACAGATGCACCCTGCACCATGCATCGCCCGCCTCCGGTGCTGGGAGCGGATACCGAAAGTGTCCTGCACGAGCTAGGCTATAAGCCTGAAGCCTTTGCCTCGCTGCGGGCGGCCGGTGTGATTTAACATATACCCCGATGCGATTTGCCGGTGGCGAACCGCCGTTAGTCCAAGCTTTCGAGTCTTCCAAGCCCTTCCACCCTTTTTAATTTACTCAACGAATGTCTGCCATGTCCTTCACGCCCGCTACAACCCAGGATCGATTTGTTCTCGTCACCGAAGTCGGCACCCGCGACGGTTTTCAGTCGGAAAAGGAATTCATTCCGACCGAAACCAAGGCGGCGCTGATCAATGAGCTCATAGATGCCGGGGTCACCAGCTTTGAAGCCACCTCGTTCGTCTCGCCGCGTGCCGTGCCACAGCTGGCCGATGCTTCAAAAGTGATGGAACTGGTTAATCGCAAACCTGGCGTACGCCTGACGGGACTGGTGCCCAATGCGCGTGGTGCCGAGAGAGCTGCAGCCGCCAAGGTGGACATGATGGCCTGCTTTGTCTCGGCCTCGGAAACCCACTGCCAGGCCAACCTGAATAAATCGATAGACGGTGCGCTGGCAGACTATGCCGAGTTTGCGCCGATCGCCAAGCAGTTCGGCATCACCCTGCGTGGCGCCGTAGCCACCGCCTTTGGTTGCCCGTTCGAAGGTGACGTGTCGAGCGACAACGTGCTCAAGATCATCGATGCTTATATGGAAGGCGGAGCACGCCATATCTCGCTTGGCGATACCACCGGCATGGCAACGCCGCCAGTGGTTACCCGTACGGTTGAAGCCATCCGTGCGCGCTTTCCCGAAGCCATCATTGCGCTGCACTTCCACAACACCCGCGGCATTGGCCTGGCCAATGTAATGAACGGGCTGGCCCTGGGCGTGCGCGAGTA
>CAJBSR010000212.1 GCA_903958285.1 uncultured Sphingomonadales bacterium | reverse complement strand
TCACCCAGTCATAGCGCGGGTCGCCGGATTGCAGACGGATTAGAGTGCGCATGTAGTAGCTTTCCGGATCGACCGCTTCGCCGGCGGCAATGCGCTGGGCGACATCGGTAGACATATGGCGCAGGCCCTGGCTGCTGACTTCAATCAGGGCACCTTCGTCCGTTTCGATGGCGTAGCGGGCGTCAAGTTGGGCAAGTGTGTCGCCGTCCATCGATTGCCAGTCGGCCCCGACGTTCAGGATCTTGCCAGACAGGCGGGCGCCTTCCACCTTGCCGCCAACGATCGGAATGATCCTGCGGGCACCTTCTGTGCTTTGTCCAATTTCATGTGGGCGGGCGACCTCGACAATGAAGGTGCAAATCTCTTCCAGCGAAATGGTCATGCCATCTCCTCCTTCTTCACCCGCGCACCTTTTGGGAGGGTCCGGGGCGCGGCGTTGAGGGTGTCACGCGCAAATCCGGCAGCTGTCTGATAGGCGAGCATGAACTGCTTGCGGTCCGTTTCGCTTACGACATCGTCAATATTGTCGAACACGCCGCCACATCGATCGTCCACCATCTGGAGTAAACCGAACGGCCCGGCCCCGCGGTTGCGCAGCGCAACCTGACCTACGGACACGCAGAGTTCGTCATTAAACCGTCCAAGGCTTTCCGAAGTAAGGCCGGATTCTGCGAGGTGCCGACCCAGCACGCGGGTGTCGATGATTGCCTGAGACGCACCGTTGGAGCCTGTGGGGTACATTGGGTGAGCGGCGTCGCCGATGAGAGCAACTGGCCCATCAACCCAGGAAGGCAGTGGATCGCGGTCGATCATCGGGTTTTCATAGGCGACCTCAGATTGGGCCATAAGCTTTGGCAGGTCGAGCCAGTCATAGACAAAGCCTTCAAACTCATGCGCAAAGTCAGATAGCGGGGCCGGGCGGAACCAGCCGCTCTTTTCCCAATCATGTTGGTCATCATACGTCTTTTCGGCAATCCAGTTGATGTCAGACAGGCCGTCCGCGTCGGGCGCCGAAATTGGGTAGAAGACGACACGGTGCCGCGCCGTGCCGAGTCCGACAAAGGACGAACCGGACCGGATCGGCACGCCCTTGGCGGTGCCGCGCCACATGATGGTGCCGCCCCAATGGATGGGCGGTTGATCGGGGTGCATCTGTGCCCGGATGGCCGAATGAATGCCGTCTGCACCGATCAGGAGGCGACCTGCCTCTTCCGTGATGCTTCCATCCTTGCCGGTGACCTGTGCGATCACACTGCCATCGGCCTGTTTACGATAGCCGCTGACCTTAGCCCCAAGCCGAACCGCATCCGCCCCTAGCCGCGCGATGACGTGGCGGTAGAGGAGGAGATGGAAGGCGCCGCGGTGCACGGCATATTGGTGCCACTTATAGCCCGCGAGCTTGCCGCGCGGCTCGCTGTAAATGTCCCGCCCATTCAGGCCCACTAGGGCCCATTCCTGTGCTGGTATGCCGACAGTATCGAGATCAGCCTCGCCAATGCCAAGGTCTTCCAGTTCACGGACTGCATTGGGCTGAATGTTGACGCCCACGCCTAGCGGCTGAAGTTCAGGGACGCTTTCAAAGACGGTGCAGGCCACCCCGATCTCATGGAGGGTCAACGCCAGCGTCAACCCGGCAATGCCTCCTCCGGCGATCAATACCCTATCGTTGGTCATTCTATCCTGCTTTTCTTCTTCATTGTGCCGGTAAACTGCTCCTCACGAAGCGGCGAGGGGAT
>CAJBSR010000211.1 GCA_903958285.1 uncultured Sphingomonadales bacterium | reverse complement strand
TACGAAGATCTGGGCTTTGTTTTCACCAACGTCACGTCAAATGTGCCTGAGCCTGCGGCATGGGCGATGATGCTCGGTGGCTTTGGTTTGGTCGGTAGCGCCATGCGTCGCCGTCGGATGACGACGAACGTCACCTTCGCCTAAGGCATAGTGAGGCGATGAAGAAGGGGCTGGGCGCGCGCGTTAAACCGCGTGCCCGGCCCTTCTTTCGTTCCGGCATTAGGATTGCCTATTGACGGCTGGCGCGGAATTGGGGCCATAGTGGCGTCAAGCCGCCAAAAGGGGGCCAGGTCGCAAAGAACGGAAAGAGCCATATGCCGAAGTCGGGGGACTTCCATCGTCTTGGCATTGCTGAACTTCACAATGCCTTTGCCCGGGGCGAGACATCGCCATCGGTGGTGCTGGACCATTTTCTAAGCCGTATTGAGACTCTTGATGATCGGCTGCGCAGCTTTGTCGAGGTAGATGCCAGGGGCGCGCGCGCCGCCGCGTTCGTGAGTGACGCGCGCTTTGCCGCCGACAGCCGTCGTCCGCTGGAAGGCATTCCCATTGCCATCAAATCGAACATTGCGGTGAAGGGTCTGGAACTCGCGGCCGGCATGGATGCGCGGCGGGGTATGATTGCTGAGGAGGATGCGCCCGTTGTCCAGCGGCTTCGCGACGCAGGGGCCATCATCATCGGCACAACGAATATGCACGAAGCGGCCATCGGCGCGACGACGGACAATCCCTTTTTCGGGCGTTGCCTCAATCCGCATGGGCATAACCGGTCCCCCGGTGGCTCATCGGGCGGCAGTGCGGCGGCTGTTGCGGCGGGCTTTTGCGTGGCGGCGATGGGAACGGACACACTGGGATCCATCCGCATCCCCTCTGCCTTTTGCGGGGTCTATGGCCTAAAGCCCACGCCCGGCACCATTTTGACAGCCGGGCTCGTGCCCTTTTCGGCGCGGTTCGATGCCATTGGGCCGATCACGCGGTCGATGGATGATATGGCGATCCTCACCAACGTCCTGTGTTCGCCTGATCTCGCAACGGCGATGCGCCGGTCTCACTTTTCGGCATTGGCCAATCATGGTGGCACCTCGGTGGACGGCGAAATTGCGGAGAGGCTGGTGCTGATCCAAGCCGATTTACCGGACCGTCAGGGTGAGATTGTGGTACGTCCCGATTGCGCCGCAGTCCGCAAGGCGACCTATATTTTGGCGATGCGTGACCTGATCCCGACGCTGGTTGATTTGGGTGAGGAACGCTGCGCGCGCGTGTCGGAAGAGGTGGGCAGCATCCTCGAACGCGTCGTGGACCGGGATGAAGAGGCGCTTCGGGGTGACCGGGGGCTGGTTGACCAGATTTCCCAGATGCTCCGGCGGGAGATTGGGAGCAACGGCATATTGGTGACGCCGACCACGCCGGTCACCGCCGTTGAGGCGGGCGCGCCGATGCCGGTGTCCATCGCTGATTTCACGGTTCTCGCCAATGTCGCCGGGCTACCCGCCATCACCATTCCGGCAGGGCGGGACCATATGGACCTGCCCATCGGTCTGCACCTGATCGGCCCAGTGGGCGGGGAGGCGATGCTGATCGCACAAGCCCGG
>CAJBSR010000210.1 GCA_903958285.1 uncultured Sphingomonadales bacterium | reverse complement strand
GCACTAAGGCCAATCCTTAGAATGGCTAAAGGGTCTTACCCCGGTCAGACTAGCAGGACTTGGCGGCTACGAAAGACGTCCTCGCTAAACTGCGCGATCAGTTCGCCCAATAGACATATTCCTGATCCTTCGTCCAAGCCGCGTTGAGCGGTACGTCGATCCGGATAGGCGCTTCGAGCAAGCCGGGCCACAGCGGCTTGGGCAGTCCTGCATTTTGCGTTTCGATCAGCTTGCGCAGAGTGGCCACGCGGGCCGGGTCCTTGTCCGCCAGATTGACTTGCTCGGTCGGGTCGGTAGCGAGGTTGAACAGCCACGCCTTGTCCGGCCGTTTTGAGATCTGCAATTTCCAGTCGCCTGCACGCACGGCGCGGTAATCGCCCGATCGCCAGAAGGTGACCTCCCGTTTCGGTCCGGCCGCGAGCAAGTTAAAGCTGTCCATCTTGCGATCACTTGGCACCTTTGCCCCCGTTGCCGCTGCAATCGTCGCAAACATGTCGAGGTGCTGGGCGACATCGCTGCGCACAGTGCCCGGCGCGATCTGACCCGGCCAGCGCATCATCATCGGCACATGGATGCCGCCTTCAAAGAACGTGCCCTTCCAGCCGCGATAAGGCTTATTGAGATCGGGGATGCCGGTGTACCAGGCCCCGCCATTGTCGCTGGTGAAAATGACAAGCGTGTTCTCGTCGAGCCCGCTGCTCTTCAGCTTTTGCAGGACATCGCCAATCCGGCGGTCGAGTTGGCGGATCATCGCGCCGTAGACGCGCTGGGTGTGGTCTTTGATCTGCGGCAGGGCATCGTAATCCGATTTGAGCGCCTGCAGCGGCGTGTGCGGCGCGTTATAGGCCAGATACATGAAGAAGGGCCGGTTCTTATTCGCCTCAATCGCCGCCAGCGCATTGTCAGTGAAATAGTCCGTCAGATGCCCCTTGGGACGAAAGCGCTGACCGTTCCCCCAATAAACAGCATAGGGCAGATTGGCCCATAAGAAGCGGTCAATGGGGTCCCATGGCAACTTGGCGTTCACGACCTGAGGGTCATCCTCCGCCATGAACAAGTCCCCGCCCGAGCGCATGCCAAGGCTTTCGTCGAAACCCTGCGACGTCGGCCGCAAAGGCTCGGCTTCGCCCAGATGCCATTTGCCGATGTGGATCGTGTGATAGCCTTTGGGTTTCAGAACTTCCGGAAGCATGATCTGATCATGCGGCACGCCCATATCGGCATAGGCCGGCAGATCGTGGTTCAGCTCTTTGTGGTAGATTGGCGGATAGGGTGACGTGCTGTCGCTATGGGCAAGGTTTGAAACAAAGGCGGCAGGAACAGCTGTAAATTCAAAGCCGAACCGCGTTGGATAACGTCCGGTCATCAAGGCCGCGCGCGAGGGCGAGCAGGTCGCATTGGCGGCATAGCCGTTGGCAAAGCTGACGCCCTGCTTGGCAATGGAATCGATATTGGGCGTCGGCACGGCGCCACCCGCCACACCGCCGCCGTAAAGCGAAATATCGTTCATCCCCAAATCGTCGGCAACAATCAGAATGACATTGGGCGGACGCTTCCCTGCGGGTGGTGATGCTGGACCCTTCGCCCAAGTGACCGGATGATTGTCGGCAATGGGTTCGCGCAACTGAGCGATCTTGCCTGGAATGTAGATCCAGTATTTCTGAAGGGCGAGATAGCCTGCGCCAATGAGCAAGGCCACGGCCGCGATCCATTTGAGCTTTTTCATGCCATAGTCTCCGACGGGTTCGGGTCAGATTGCCGCTGCGCGAGCCAAAAAAACAGCAAAATTATGGGAAGCGCGGCAAGGCTACCATAATGTTCCGGCGGGTGATGGCCGCTAACGGGCACATGCGTCACCCAGCCGGAAACGCTCAGCAATAGCCGTTCAAAGAGACTGACAAGCAGAAACAGCGGAACGAGTGTGCGGTAGCGCAATGCGACCACCAGCGTGACAAGGCCGTGCGCAATCTGTGTTGCGCCCGCCCAGGCAAACAAACCGAAAATCATCGTTGGATTATGGCTGAGGTCTAGCCCCGCGATGGTGCCGGCGCCACCATCGGGCAGGAAGCTGTGGATCATGCCCGGCACAATCCAGAGGACACCG
Organism: uncultured Sphingomonadales bacterium; assembly: GCA_903958285.1. Taxonomy (GTDB): domain Bacteria; phylum Pseudomonadota; class Alphaproteobacteria; order Sphingomonadales; family Sphingomonadaceae; genus Aquisediminimonas. The sequence goes on along the minus strand of CAJBSR010000210.1, from coordinate 2,493 downwards.
TATAAGGCGAGAAACCAGGCTGCGTAGCGCGAGCCCCGATACTGCTCATTTGTGCTTGGTGGCAGGAAGGCGCTCATCTTCAAAGTCTCCCCAATCTCTACCCTTGAGTATCGATGTTCCGCCCGGCCGCGAACATGATCAGCCAGCCGCTTGCCATCATGACCGCTGCAAAACCGGTCAACCCACTGGCCAACCCCCAAAAGCCTGCGGCGGCTCCATAGTGATGCACCGCAAACAAAAGCGAACCAACGAGGAGGAAGAGCGGGGCATGGCGCGCGGCTTCTGCGCCGACATTCATGAACGTGGCGCAAGCGATGCTGGCCATGCTGTGCATGAACTGGACTTGGGCACCAAAGCGCACGACCGCAGAGACATCCTCAGGCAGATAGGCCGAGAGCATTAGCGCGATGGTAGAGGCCAGCGCGTTGATCGTGGCAAGCCGCATCCATAGGCGCCGGTTCCAGCGCGCCTCTTTTCGTGCTTTTGCCGCCGCCGTCATGCCCCACACGTCAGAAGGGCAATATGTGCAAGTGCCGCAAGCAGTGCCAGCACGAGTGCCACGGTCACCCGCGGACTGACATAAAAGGACACGACGCGCTGGGTTGGGAAAGAAAAAGTCGCCAGCGTGCCAAGCAGCTTGTCCGGATGGCCCTCCATGAAGGCGGGGTCCATCACCAGCTTCATCATGTCGCGGCGGCTGCGGTACCGCATCAGGCCAAAGATCGTCCAGCCGGGATCAGCCTCGGTATTCCAAGCATCGACATAGCCACCGACCTTGCGACCGACCATGCCCGGATGGCCTCCATTGCGGAAGAGCACGGGCATGAAGCGCTTGGAATAGCGTTTGAGCAGCTCAAAGCCTTGGACGCTCTGTCCGGTCTTCGGGTCCTCAACCTGCTCCATCTGCGCCTTGACCAGATTGAGCATCACAAACTCGCGACCGTCATCGGCCTCCAGGAACGCGCGCATCACGTCCCGGCTGTTGCCTGTGCCTTCAAAACGGCCCGCCATTTGGGCGAGGAAAGCGTCAATCTCGGCAGGTTTCAGCGGGCCGGACCAGCTATCATACCAGAGCCGGAATAGAGCATACGCCAGCAGGGCAGCACCCCAGATGATCCAGACCGACATGTCGTCAGTTGCTCTCTTGCTTGTTGGCCTCAGCATCGCGGCGCGCCTTTGCCGCGGCCTGACAGGCGGGGGAGGTTTTTCTAATATTCTCGATGAGGCAGGCGCGAACCTTGTCGCGGTCAAAGGTCGCCATTTCGGCGGCGCACAAGTTCCGGATGTCCGGCATGCAGGCTTCGCGGACATTGTCCTGCGCGGCGAGCGGCGCCCCGGTAAGCACCATGGCTGTTGCCGCCCACATATTCATCGACTTCGACATGCTATTCTCTCCCCCACAGAAACACCGAATATTATTGGCATTTACTGTGCCAAAATATATTTGCAATCGTCTTTGCCGCTTGCGCCAATGGCTATTTGCCGCAAAACACAGCGCTATGACGACCGCATCCAACAAAATGGCACCCCGCTCAAACACGCCGCTCACTGACGGTCGACGCGAACGGAGCCGGTCCAGCCGCAGCAAGATTATTGCCGCGATGCTGGACCTTGTTGGCAATGGCGATGTCGCGCCCAGCGCGGCGCGGGTTGCGGAAGTCGCAGGCGTTGGCTTGCGCTCGGTGTTTCGTCACTTTGACGATATGGATGAGCTCTACAAAGAGATGGGCGACGTGATCGAGGCACGGGTGATGCCCATCATCCTGCAAGCCCCCTCTGGCGCGACCTGGAAGGAAAAGCTGATCGACATTGCTCACCGGCGGGCGAAGGTCTTTGAAACGATCCTGCCCTTCCGGATTTCGGCCAACCTCAAACGCTTTCAGTCGCCTTACCTCATGCAGGATTATCGCCGGATGCTGCGGCTCGAAAGCGAAACGGTAGAGGCGCATTTGCCCACGGCTGTAAAGGACGACGTGGTCGCTGCCCGCGGTCTCAATGTTATCCTGAGTTTCCAGACTTGGCGGCTGTTGCGCCATGATCAGGACCTTCCCGTAGACGACGCCAAGGCCGTCGTGCGGCGTTTGTTGACCGATGCGATGGCCGGAATGCCGGACAGATGATGCAGCGGATCGCCTTCATTTTCGGTCCGGCGCTGCTCCTCTCTGCCTGTGGGGACACCGCTGTCGCGCCCGTCGAAAAAACATGCACGGGGCTATCAGACGACAAAATGATTTGGGTTCCGGGCGGCAGCTTTGTGATGGGCGATGATCCGCATTACCCGGAGGAAGGGCCCCCGCGCACCGTTTCGGTCAAAGGGTTTTGGATCGACGCGCATGAAGTGACCAACGCGCAATTTGCAGCCTTTGTGAAAGCAACCGGGTACAAGACCATGGCCGAACGCGATCCGCCAAAGCTGGCCGGCGCGCCGCCCGAAATGCTGGCCCCGGGATCTGCTGTCTTCAACACCCCTTCCCAAGAGGACCCAAGCTGGTG
>CAJBSR010000209.1 GCA_903958285.1 uncultured Sphingomonadales bacterium | reverse complement strand
GATCCGTCATGTGTCTTCCTTAACGCGTTGTCTGCCAATGCCAAGCGATTGCGGCGCAAACGGGGCAGCACCCGGAGAACGACTGTGCTCCGGCGCTCTTCTTGGCATCATTTCGTCGCAGAAACGCCGGAAGGGCTTAGTCGCCCTTGCCCGGCTCAGCCGAGAAGTACTTGTCGAACTTGCCGTCTTCGCCCTTATGATCATCGGCGTCGGCAGGGGTCTGGTCACCCTTGCGGGTCACATTGGGCCATTCGGCGGAATAGCTGTTGTTCAGCTCAAGCCACTTTTCCAGACCGCTTTCGGTGTCGGGCAAGATGGCTTCGGCCGGGCATTCCGGCTCACACACGCCACAATCGATGCATTCGTTCGGGTTGATGACGAGCATGTTCTCGCCTTCATAGAAGCAGTCGACGGGACAGACCTCCACGCAATCCATGTACTTGCACTTGATGCAGGCTTCGGTGACGACATAGGTCATTGCGGGTCCTCCGGAATGTTTAGTTTTGCGGTTCGTTAGATGGCGGCAAGGGCGCCGTCAATCGGCTGTGGTGGGGCAATTTCGCGATAATGCACCCGCGCCTCTTCAGCAGGGCCTCTCCTTTGGGGGAGCGCTTCCACCCGAATGACGTGGATGGCGCCATGCAGGGGGATGGTGATGACGCTGCCGGGACCGACATCGGTATGGGCGCGTTTCACATTCTGGCCATTCAGGCGGATGCGGCCTTCTCCCACAATTTGCTGCGCAAGCGTGCGGGTTTTGGTGAGCCGGGCGAAGAAGAGAAATTTATCGAGCCGCATAAACTCCTATCTCTTTAACTGGCCAAGCACGGCGAAGGCCGCATTGACCGGGGTGGGGGGCTGAACACGCCGTGGACGGCCGCGCCAGCGCCATTGGTTCGCTTGTATATTGCCCACAGGATGAAAGCCGATTGCCCGCATGATCCGGGCGAAGGTCTCGCTGCCGATGCCCAGCGACACAGCCATGGCGGGGTCGAGCATCGATGTTCGTTCCTTGCCGCGCGCATCGTGCGCCGCGCGGGCGATCCGCTCGACAAGGTCGATCCGCAGCATCTGATCCCCAAAGCGGCGATATCCGGCCAGCCGCGCGGCCTCAGCCAGCACAGGCGCCGGCTTGTCGAGCAGGCCAAGCCCGGCGAGTGGCAGCGGCGGCATCATCTGTCCTGCCCGGACAGCGGAAAGCGCCAGCCGCAGGCGGGTTGGCTCTGGCTTGAGCAGAACCGGCAAGAAAACATCAAGCGCGCCAATGGTGACGCCGAGACGCTGGAGGAACTGCCGCTGGCCCCGGTCGAGCGATGCCAGCGCGTCATCGCTGGATGCGCGGTCGAGGAGGCCGCCATGCTCTGTTAGCTGGACAAGGATGCCCCGCAGGACAGGCGGCGTCTCCCGATCTGCGGCCACAGCTGCGATCTTGTTGAGTGGCCCAAGCTTGCCGGTGACCATGCGGGCAACCCAGGCCTCAAGTCGTGCCTCGACCGCTGCGCGACTGGCCGGATCGACCCGCGACAAAGCGGGGCTCAAAAAGAGCCGCGGGGTGACAAGT
>CAJBSR010000208.1 GCA_903958285.1 uncultured Sphingomonadales bacterium | reverse complement strand
TGTCGCTGTCATGTCACCGGCTGAAAACATGCTGTTACCGATGGGCATCAACTTGGATTCGTCTGGAAAAGTTGCAAGCGAAAGGCGCCCGAGTTCCCCTTGCGGACCCGTTACGGCGCCATCCTGCGCGATGCGGACTTGTCCTGCTTGTTCGGCTGGAATGGCGATGGGCTGTCCTGTCGCTCCAAGCAACCGCCTCCCGGCGGATGTCTCAAGCTCACCCCTAGATGATACGCGCAACATCCCTGCCCGCGTATATGCAGGATTGCCGTCGGGGCCTTCCACCGTGAGATAGCCCTGCCCCTCGATCATGACATCCAGGGGATTGCCTGTCACTTGAAAGGCACCGGGTGACATGTCATGCGTCGAACCATAATCAAGCACGTACGACGTCGATTGCATGCCCGGAGCAGGCGGTGTGGGGTTGTTCTCCACATATTCCTGGAACACCGGCATTTCCCGCCGGAAGCCCGTTGTGTTCATATTCGCCATGTTATTGGCGATCACGTCCAGGCGGCGACGAAGCGCTTGCTCCTGGCTTAGTAGCACATAACTCGACACATCCATCGTAGGGACCTTCCTGATCGCCTCTTTGTGTGCGCATGCGGCAAATTTTGCTCGATGCTATCCTATAATAGGAAAAAATGTACCTCGGCGGGCGGCAGCCGGAAAAATTGAAAGGTCCCTGATGGCAGAACCAGAACTTGATCAAGAAGCGGACGATCTTCTTGATCCACAAGAATCCGGAGATGTAGCCGCGAAGCGCAAGCGATTACGGATCATTGCCGGCGTGGTAGCCCTGCTTTTGCTGATCGCTGGAGCGCTAGGATATTATTTCCTAGTGATGCAGCACGACGACACGGAAGAGAAGGCTCCTAAGGATAAGTCAGCTGAAGCTGCGATCTATGTCCCAGTGCCTGAGATGATCGTTAACTTGCGAACACCCGATGGCCAGAGTGCGTTTCTGAAGATCAATTTCGCCATCGCCGCACATGATGAGGCTGCCGGCGAGATGCTCAAGGAACAGATGCCTGAGATCCGCGATGCGCTTCAGCCATTCCTCCGCGAACTGCGCCCTGAAGACCTCGCAGGATCAGCAGGTGTCTTCCGCATCAAGGAGGAAATGACACGGCGCGTCAAGGATCGTGTCGGGCCCGACAAGATCGACGACATTCTTATCCAGGACATGATTCAGCAATGACTGATATGAAAGATTCCAACGGCACCGCGTCTACCCCGACCGACGACATCGCCGAGGCCGTCATGCCAGTCGGCATTCGGGCGATGATCGAGTCCAACGTCATCAGCCAAGCACAGCTGCCTTTGCTTGAGGTCGTGTGCGACCGAATGGTCCGCACCTTCTCTACCAGTATGCGTAATCTCACATCTGGCGCTGTCGACGTCGAATTGAAACAACTCGTATCCTTGCGATTTGGCGAGTTCCTTAATCGACAGGATGGGCGCGCCATACTGGGCGTGTTTACCGTCGTCGAATTAGAAAACTTCGGCCTGATCACGCTGGACAATCAGTTGGCGCGCGACGTCATCGAAACGCTTCTCGGTAACCGCCTCACCTTACAACAAGGTAAAAACCCATCGGTGTCCGAAAACCGCAGCTTCACTCAGCTCGAAATAAAGTTGGTTGGCCACATGCTAGAAGTCGCGCTGGCAGACCTGCAGGAAGCGTTCAAGGAAGTCCGTGAGGTTCAAATGAAGCTCGATCGGATCGAAACGGGCATTCATTTCGCGACAATTACCGGGATGAGTAATGTAGCCGTGGTTGCAGAATTTTCGGTCGGCATTGGCGCCCAATCCGGGACTATGTCGGTCTTACTGCCCTATACCACGATTGAACCCGTTCGGGAGAAATTGCAGCAGAAGTTCATGGGCGAGCAACTCAATCTGCAAAGCGCCTGGGATGTCCACATGCAAAGGGAAGTAGCAGCGATGGACCTAGAGGTAATAGCCGTACTGGGAGAGCACATTATGACCGTCAACCAGGTGCAAAACCTCAAGCCGGGCGACCTTATCCACCTTGGGGTAGTTCCCAATACACCCATCCGCATACAATGCGGTGATGTTGTTGTTTCAGATGGATATTTTGGGCTGCATGAAGGCCGAACGGCAATATCGATCAACAACCCCGTCGGCCAATGAGAGGGTTATGATCGACATGTCTAATATGCTTAATGCTGTACTGATGCTTCTGTGCATCGCTGTTCTGGTTCAGACCGCAAGGCTGATGCGAAGCATCAAGGCAATCCGCGGCACTGACTTCAAGGGCACGATCGTCGCGCTCGACAAATCTTCCGAAGAGGCCCGACAGGTCATTCAGGAGATGAAGGAAGCCTTGTCCGGCTGCGTTCTCGCCAACAAGCTGGCCTTGAGCAAATCGCAGGATTTGCGGGACGAATTGTCGTTCATGTCTGATCTGGCCAACTCCTCGGCCGATAGGGTCATCGAGGCAGTTGAGCAAGCAAACGCACACCCGCTTTCGCAGGTTGTTTCTCAACTCAAAACCGAAATTGAAACCCGTCAGAAGGCTGATCTATAATGCGTTTTCGTCCAACCCTTTTGCAACTGACTGCCTTCAGTGCCCTTGCTGCCTCTGTTGGTCTCGGCAATGCCATCGCAAACCAGCCTTTGGAGACCAGCCGCCTTGGCGCCTCGATCAAAGAGAACCTTGCCGAACGCGATCGCGCGGCAGCTGAACAAAAGCGCAAGCTCGATTTGCAAAAGCAGGTGATGCAGGCTGCCGAGGGCCGTTTGCGGGAGCAACTGGGTGCAAACCGGCCACAAGCCGCAGGCGCACCAGGCGCGCCAGGGGTTGTTGGCGGGCTACCCGGCCAACCGGCGCAACCG
>CAJBSR010000207.1 GCA_903958285.1 uncultured Sphingomonadales bacterium | reverse complement strand
TGCTCGTCCTCCACGCTTCAGGAAGCGGCAAGCTGGGGTAAGGTCAACACCGGCATCGAACAGATGGTGTTCGCCGAAGCCGGCAGCGTCATGCCGCTGCTCGCGTCCGACGCCTATCACCGCGGCCACTGGAAAACCCGCGACAAGCGCGCTTGGGCCAAGCTGTTCGCGTAAGCGTCCGCGACTTTGAAATTGGGAAGAGCCCCGGTCGAAAGGCTGGGGCTTTTTCTATGGGCTAGCGGGGGAGTAAAGTTTCGGCCTTGGCCCACAACAGGACGGGGCTTCGACAAGCTCAGCCCAAACGGAGAGGATGTCAGCCCCCCCCGATCCCGCTCGTCCTGAGCCTGTCGAAGGACCGCCCTTTTGCTTTTCACCCACCCTTGGACAGATCAGAGACCCGTCCCCAATCCCCCCGAATAAGCGCCATCTTCTTCGCCCGGCTCCAGCCCTTGACCCGCTGTTCAGCCGCGCGCGCCTCATCTCGAGTCTGGAATGTCTCTTGCCAGACAAGCGCAACTGGCAGGCGGTCTGCGGTAAAGCCCGGGATCACACCGGATTGATGCTGGGCAATACGCCGGTCCAGATCGTCGGTGTGGCCAACATAATACTGCCCGCCGCGACAGTGGAGCATGTAGGTCCAGAACGTCATGGCTTAGTGGTAAAGCGAAGGACGGTCCTTCGACAAGCTCAGGACAGACGGAGAGGTTTAAAGCTCAACTCAAAACACCGTTTACCCTGAGCTTGTCGAAGGGCTGTTCTTTCTTTGCCGCAATCTTGCAAAATAGGATTTCGTCTGGTCCTCTCTCCGGATACCTGTGACCCTGATCTGGAAACGAAGCCCCCGAACCTCCCCCTTTCCAACAAACCCAGGATTCCAAGGCGCCGAGGGCCTCAACTTCCTCCACTTCCGCGCAACCCCTTACGCCGCCACGCGCTTTTTCTTGACCCGCGACTCGGTGTCGGGCAGCCTCCCGGTCCCGAATAAAAATACCGAGGAGGGGAATTAAACATGGAAATGCATAGCGAAATTCTAAAACCCATGGCGGTCTTGGCCGCCTGGACGATGTTCATGTGGCTGTGGATGTACGTCACGCGCATTCCGGCCATGTCCAAGGCCGGCGTCGATACCGGGTCATTGACCGGTGGCACCGGCAAAGATCTGGACGGCGTGATTCCGGCCAACATCCAGTGGAAGGCGCATAACTACAACCATCTGCATGAAGCGCCGACGGTATTTTATGCCGTCGCGCTGGCACTCGCCTTCATGGGCGCAGGTGACGGCTTCAACGCGCAGCTGGCTTGGGCCTATGTCGCGCTTCGCATCGTGCATTCACTGGTGCAGGCGACCGTCAACAAGGTGATGATCCGCTTCCTGCTGTTCTCGCTGTCGAGCCTCGTCTTGATCATGCTTGTCGCACACACGGTGATGGCAGCGTTTGCACAATAAGTCGAAGGCCTTGGGTCGCACCTTAAGGTCTTGAGAAAGCGGCGGCCAGTTCCACATGGGTTGACCAGCGGAACTGGCCGACCGGCTGCACCCAATCCAGACGGTAGCCGCCATTGGCCAAAATGCTGGCATCCCGCGCGAACGTCGCCGGATTGCAGCTGACATAGGCGATACGCGGCACAGGGGACGCCGCGAGCTCCGCCACCTGAGCCCGCGCACCGGCGCGTGGCGGATCCAGCACCACAGCTTCAAACACGTCCAATTCCTTGGCCGTTAGCGGCCTGCGAAACAGATCGCGGTGCTCACACCGGATCAAACGACCGGACCGGTTCGCCGCTGTCTGCAGCGCCATAATCGCATCGCGCGCCGCTTCTGCCGCAACCACTTGCCCGGGCAAGGCCAGCGCAAAGGTGCCAAGGCCCGCAAAGAGATCTGCCGACGTCTCAACCGGCCCCACCGCTTCCAAAACAGACTCGACCAGCTTCGCCTCGCCATCTGCGGTTGCCTGCAAAAACGCGCCTTCGGGCATCGCCACAGCAAGTCCACCGAGCGTGATCGTGAAAGGCTCCGGTTCCCACCGCGCGGTCGGACCAAAGCCTTCATCAATCGACAGGCGGGCCAACTTATGTTCCTGCGCGAAATCGGACAGCGCCATCACGGCGTCCAAGCCATCGGCCTCCACATTGGAAATGAGGAGATCAACACCCTGATCGGCCAGCGTCATCTGGATCGTCGCGACTTTCCTATCGGCCAACAGGGAGGGGAGCAGCCCGCGCAACGGCTTCACCAACGCTTCAATCGCCGGATGCAGCACGGGGCATTCGACCATATCGACGATGCGGTTGGTCTGCGCGCCGTTGAAACCCAATTGCACCTGCCGCCCGCGACGTTCGGCCGTCAGGCTCGCCCGGCGGCGTGTATGGGCCGGGGAAATATGGGGCGCGCGAATATCGGTATCAGCAAAGCGCTGTGCCAACAAAGCGCTCGCCACACGGTCGACAACAAAGTCGGCAAAGGCGGTGTCATCAATATGCTGGAGCTGACAGCCGCCACAGGCCGGAAAATGGCGGCAAGCGGGCGTGGCGTGGTGGGGGCCATGCGTCACCGATCCATCGATGGCGAGCATATCACCGGGGGCAGCCAGCGGAGAATATCGGCCTGAGGCTGTGATACCGTCACCGCGCGCGGCGATACGGACAATGGGTTCGTCGGTCATGACGCTGCCGCTAGCGCCTCCGGAAGCCGCTGGCAAAGATCATCGGCAATGAGCGCGGGGCCAGCAAGGTGCGCGGCGCGGTTGTGGAGCCAGACAGCGGCACAGGCCGCCTCATGCACGTCAAGGCCGCGCGCCAGCATGGCGCCCGCTATGCCCGCCAGAACATCTCCTGTGCCCGCGCTCGATAGCCAGGGGGAGCTTTGGGCAGACAATCCAACCCGACCGTCGGGGGAGGCCACAACGGTGTCTGCGCCTTTGAAGATGACCGTCGCGCCACTGGCCGCAGCAGCGGCCAGCGCCTGATCTATCTTGCTACCGGGAAGCTTACCAAACATGGCCTCAAACTCGCCCTTGTGCGGCGTCAGGATGACAGGCGCTGTGTGGCGGGCGATCTGGCCGGGGCGGATGAGGTGCAGGGCGTCGGCGTCCAGCACGACGGGCTTGCCCGTTTGCAACGCCTGCATGACAGAAGCCTCGGCAGCGCCTGTCCGCCCAAGGCCCGGCCCGATTATGATCGCGGATACCCGCGCATCGGCCAGCGCCGCATCGGGCGACCGGTGGACGATGGAAAGCGGAATGCCCGTCGCCTCCGGGTCTCCCGCCAAAACGACATATCCCGCCCCACTGCGCACCGCCGCGGACGCGACAAGCCGGGCCGCCCCCTTCATCTCCCCGGACAGGATCGCGACGAGACCACGCGTATATTTATGGTCAGCGGCAGAGGGCACCTTCAGCACAGGGCGGGCAATGACCTGCCGCCTGCTCTCCGCTGCAAGCCCGATATCGGCGGAGGCAATATGGCCGCACAAAGACGCGGCGGGCTGGAGCAGATGGGCCGGCTTGAGGGCGCCAAGCGCGACGGTGACGTCTACGGAGATTGCGCCCAGATCCGCGCCGCTGTCTGTCTCCACACCGCTCGGCACATCGGCGGCGATCACCATGCGCGCCGCTGCCCGCAAACGCTTCAAGGTCGCGACGAGGTCGGCATCCAAGGCGCGAGACAGGCCTGTGCCGAAGATGGCATCAACAAGGATGGGGGCAGTATCAACACCCGTCAGGGCCTCAACCTTGCCGCTCCACTGTGCGGCCGCTCGCTTGGCCACATCCGTTGCAGGCGGCAGAAGCGCCGCCAGCCGGACGGTCACACCCCAGGATTGGAGCAGCCGGGCGGCGACATAGCCATCGCCGCCATTATTGCCGGGGCCACACAATATGAGCGTGCTGCGCCCGCCGCCAAAGCGCCAAACAGCCCGGGCAAGGGCAAGTCCCGCCCGCTCCATCAACGTATCGACACTCACCCCCGCCGCCATCGCCACCTGCTCAGCAGCGCGCGTCTCAGCAGCAGTCAGAACCGGGCCGATAAGGGGTTTCATGACGTTGGCTTAGGCCCAGTCGCCATTTTCGCAAAGCGAACTCGTGACTGATTTAGGAACACGGCGGCGGAAGGAGAGTGTTAACCAAGATATGTTAGTTCACCGCGCATGACAGTAGCGACCTATACCCAGAGCCCCTTTGTCAACCTGCCGCGCGCCGATGCGGCATCCTATGGCCGGGAAGAACGGCTATGGATCATCCCGCTCGTCGTCGGCACGGTCATCCTGACGGTCCTCGCCGAAGTCATGGCATGGCTGAACGGCTTCTCCGCGGTCGAGATGGCGGGCTTTTACGCTTGGAAAGCGCTGAAGGCGGTCCCGCTCGTGATCTGTCTGATGATGGCCTATCATATGGTCTTGGGGCTGCGGCAGGGCCATCAACGGCCGCTCCTCCTCCTTCATCAGGTATTCGTTCAGTTCTGGACGCAGGGCTATCGCACCCAAAGCCGGGTGGTGCCGATGATGTGCATGCCCTTCCTGTTCACATCGTTCAGCGTGCTGAAGATGATGATCCCGCTCTATATTCCCTTCTGGTTGGATGAGACATTCGCGGATTGGGACAGGGTGTTGTTTCTTGGCCGTCAGCCATGGGAGATCACACACAGCCTGCTCGGCGCCACGCCGACCTATATAATCGATTTCCTCTATTCCCTTTGGGTGATCCTACTGTCGATCGCGACCGTTGGTTTTGCGTTCTTTGCCACGCGCAAATTGCGGGCCCGCTTCTTCCTGAGTTTTGCAGGCGCCTGGATTCTGCTCGGCTTTGTGGGTGCTTGGCTCGGATCCGCCGCGGGGCCCTGCTATGCGGCCCAAGTCGGCATTGCCTCCGCGCATGAATTTGACGGCCTTATCAAGATCATGGCCGGTTACAGCATCGAGTCTCAGGGCATCGTCGATGCCTATGGCTGGCAGCAGGTTTTATGGAATGCCTATGCCACAAAGACCTTCGACGTTGGCATGGGCATTTCGGCAATGCCCTCGCTCCACAACGCCATCGCCGTGCTCTACGCCCTGATTGCGTTCCGCATCGGCAAAGCGATTGGCATCTTCATGTCGCTTTATGCCGCGATCATCTTTGTCGGTTCCGTCCACCTTGGCTGGCACTATGCCGTGGACGGCATCATCGCGGCGGTTGCCATGTATGCCATCTGGAAGGCCGTGGACCTTTATTGCCAGCGGTCGGGATATGACCAGGCCGTCGACGCCGCGGCTAAGGCGTCTGCGTAGGCGCTGAGCCCTTCACCGTGGCGGGCAAGTGATAGGTATCGCCCGCCAACGCCACTTCGATCAGGTTGTTGGCAATCGGCTTAACGACAGCGACATCGGCCCCGTCCGCTGCAACAACGCCGCGCCCATCTTTCACGACGAGCAAACGGCGGAACCCGCCATCGGGGTGGCGGAGCGTCAGGATCAGACCCTCTTTGGTCTGCGCCGTTTCCACCTCACAGCGCGCGGCAAAGACGCTGGCGCCGGAGACAGCGCAGGAGATGAGCCCGTTGTCGGCCGCCGCCTTGGTGGCGCTGGCCTCAGCTTCAGCCAACGAGCTTGCCGCTGGCAGCATTGCCTCATCCTTGGGAGACGCGCCACCACAGGCGGTGAGCGTCAAGCCGATCAGAAGCGCGCTAAATGTCCGCGTATACATGTGTTTCGGCCTTGCCCCCGGGATGCGTTACCGCACCCTTATAGGCAGGACCGACATTCTGGGCATAGCGCCACAAAGCACCTGACCCATAATCGGACACTCGCGGCGTCCAGGCTTTCCGCCTCTCTTCAAGGACTTGGTCGTCCACGAGGAGATCGATGGTGCCTTTTTCCGCGT
>CAJBSR010000206.1 GCA_903958285.1 uncultured Sphingomonadales bacterium | reverse complement strand
GACCGGTGTTGCCTCCAGCACGCGATTGGTGCCGAGGTTGACCTCCCAAGCCAGACCAAGCTTCCCGATATTGGCCGGGTTCATGTCTGTCAGTGTGGAGTAGTGGGTTTTGCCGGCATCCCCGCCGGTGCTGGTCCAGTTATCCCCGGCTGAAGATTGCTGGGCAGGGGCGTCAGGTGCGCGGTCAGACGCGCAGGCGGACAGGATGAGGGCAAAGGCGGCAGCAAAGTTTTTCACAGGGCATCCCACGGGCTTGGCATGTTGTAGGGCACAGTAATGAAGTTCGCTTCGATCTGACAGATCATGCCATGGTCGATCTTGAAAAGTTCCGAAATGTAGAAGCTGTGCGGACGCCGGACAGGAGATTTGACCGTCCGCCCGTCGGTAAGCTGATACTCATCCAGCCGCCCGCTATGGTCGATAAAGCCAAAGGCGAGAACGAGCCCGCGCTCCTCATCCACCATCGGAAAACGCCGCGCGCGCAGGCGATCATCATAACGGTAATTGCCCATGCGGAACTGCTCTTCACAGCCCAAGGCAGAAACAGGTACGATCTTTGCGAATTCAGGATTGCGCGTTGTCTGCACGCCGTTTTCAACACGGTTACAGTCCGGGTGGAATTTGGTGTGGATTGTCCCGTCGTTGAGCTGGAGGGTGTCGAAATAGCCGTCCGACAATTTGATCATTTCCGCGCGGGGCACGGGCGCTTCCACGTCGGCATTGAGGATCGGCTTGTCCCAATAGCGGCAATTCTCAAACTTGATGCCTGAGTCAGACTGGCGGACGACGACCATTTCAGATTCGCAGACCTGCCCTTGATCATTGACCTTGAGCCGCAACGTGAACGCTGATTCCTCAATGGCTTCATGGACGGTGCCGAAATAGCCGACCTGATTGGTCGACGTGTCGGCGAATTTTAGCTGGTAGTCGCCGACGCGCAGGATGGTGCCCCAGAGGCCGTCACCGACCTCCAGCATCACATTATTCTCAGAATTCAGAGGGGAAGCGGCCCAATTGACCCGCGAGGCATCTCCGGCATTCAACGCCTCAAGATAATTGGCCAGCACGGCATAAAGTGCGTCGCGATTCATTCGATCCTCTGCTTTGTATGTTCTGTTCTGATCGTTACACGTAATAACAATTGTTACAATAGGGGAAGGGTGAAAATGGCCCACACGGACGAAGAAGTCGCGAACCTCAAACTGGTGCGCGACGTGTATGAGAAGGTGCTCATCCCCATGGACAGCCGCCGCGTCGATGATTTCATATCGCCAGACTATATCCAGCACAGCTCGCTTGCCGAACCGGGCGTGGATGCGCTGAAAGCTTGGCTCGATATGGTGCGGGTGGAATCGCCCGATGCCCAACAGACACTCCACCGTCTTTTTGCCGATGGTGATCATGTGACAACCCATGTCCACGTCGTCCGCTGGCCCGGCGATCCCGGCCTTGCGGTCTGCGACATCTTCCGCTGCGAAGGCGGGAAAGTCGTTGAGCATTGGGATGTCATTCAGGAAATCTCGGAAAACCCCGTCAACCCCAACAGCATGTTCTAAAGGAGACTGTTATGCGTCGTTATGCGTTGATTGCTGCCAGCCTTTTTGCAGTGGCTTCGGTGCCGGCAGAGGCTGCGAAATGCCGCCTGAAGCCCAAAGAAGTCGTCACCAAGTTCATGACCCAGCTTTATATCGATAAGGAACCGCGCGCTGCGTTCGAAAAATGGGTTGTTCCCGGCTACATTCAGCACAACCCCATGGCAGCGACCGGGCGGGATGCTGCGATTGCGTTTCTGGAACCCTTTATGAAATCCAATCCGCACATCAGCTATTCGATCAAGCGGATCATTGCGGATGGCAATCTGGTCGCGGTGCATTCACATGGCAAATTTGCGCCGGACGACCGGGGTATCGCCGTTGTGGACATCGTGCGCGTCGAAGGCTGCAAGGTTGTCGAGCATTGGGATGTCGTCCAGCCCGTCCCAGAAAAATCGGCCAATGAAAACGGCATGTTCTGATGCGTCGTTTTGACGGCAAAGCCGTGCTGATCCTTGGCGGCAACGCCGGGATCGGTGCGGCTACCGCGCAGCTTTTTGCCAATGAAGGCGCGCGGCTCGTGATTACCGGCCGGAACGAGGCGACACTCAGCGACACGGTGGCCCAAACAGGGGCGCATGCAATCCGCGCAGACATGGGCGTGCTGATCGAAAGCCGTGACGCGATTGCCGCGGCGGCAGATCACCTTGGCGGCATCGATGTGCTGTTCGTGAATGCTGGCGTCGGTGGCTTTGCCATGGTGCCTGATGTCACCGAAGACTTTTGGGACGGCATCCACGATGTCAATCTAAAGGGCGCCTTTTTCGCGATGCAGGCGGCGGCTCCGCTGATGCGTGACAGGGGGAGCATCGTTGTGACCGGCTCTATCGGGTCAGTCGCAGCCGTCCCCGGCAACGTCGCTTATGCCGCGGCCAAAGCAGGGCTTCGGGCCGTTGCGCGGATCATCGGCAAGGAGCTATTGCCCCGCCGTATTCGGGTGAACATGGTCAGCCCCGGCCCGACCGACACTGAAATCTTCAAGCGAGATGCGTCACCTGAAGAGATTCAGGGGATGCGTGACATGTTGTCTGGCGTGGTGCCAATAGGCCGCATGGGCACCTCAGAAGAGATTGCCCGCGCGGCCCTGTTTCTGGCGAGTGACGAAGCAAGCTTCATCAATGGCGTCGACCTTTACGTCGACGGCGGCTGCGTTGAACTATAACGCAGAGGGCTGCCCGTCGAGCAGGATGGTCTTGAGCTCCAAATAGCTCATCATGCCTTCCAGCCCGCCCTCGCGGCCGACGCCGGATTGCTTGAACCCGCCAAAAGGCAGGCCAAAGTCCATGCGCAGGCCGTTCTGTCCGAAGCCACCTGTGCGGACGCGGCGCGCAATGCGATAGGCCCGCTCATGGTCATTGGTGAGCACCGAGCCGTTGAGGCCATAGTTCGACTCATTGGCAATCCGGATGGCATCTTCCTCGTCTTCGCAGGGGATGAGGCTCAGGACCGGGCCGAAGATTTCTTCCTGCGCGATGCGGCTGTCATTCTTTACATTGGCGAACAGGGTCGGTTCAATGAAATAGCCACGGTTGAGATGCGCCGGGCGACCGCCGCCGGTGATCAGGTCGGCGGTCTTCTTGCCTTCCTCAATGTACATTTCGATGCGCTCCAACTGGCGCTTCATGGCGACAGGGCCAAGCTGCGTTGTCGGCTCGTCTGAATAGCCGACGACGACCTTTTTCATTTCTGCAGAAATGGCGCTGGCAAGTTCATCATGCCGTTTGCGCGGAACGATGACGCGCGAGAGCATGGCGCAAACCTGTCCGCTCATCATCGTGATCGTGCCGGTGAGCAGACCCGCTGCGGCCTCGATGGGGAAATCATCTGCGATGATCGCAGCGGACTTGCCGCCTAGTTCGAGCGTGCAGCGGGCAATCCGCTCCCCACAGACGCTGGCGATGCGCTTGCCGGCACCCGTTGAACCCGTGAAACTGACTTTGTCGACGCCGTGATTGCAGACGAGATGGTCGCTTGCCTCGCGGTGGCCGCAAACGAGATTGACGACGCCTGCGGGTACCCCTGTGGCCTCTGCGGCTTCGGCGATGATATAGGCTTCGAGAGGTGTCTCGGGAGACGGCTTCATGATGACGGTGCAGCCCGAGGCGAGCGCATAGGCGACCTTATTGAGCATGATCCCATAAGGCCCGTTCCAAGGGGCAATGGCCGCGACCACGCCGACGGGTTCATAGGCGACGAGGCCTACAGCAGCGCCGATGGTGGGGCGTTGTTCGACGAACGCGAACTTCTCGGCCATCGCGATAATGTTGTCGAACGTCATCGTTGATCCGCCGGTCATCGGGCCGGCAAAGCTTGCAAGGCCACCCATCTGTGCCGTCCATGCCTTGGCGATTTCGCTTTCCCGTGCACGCAGATGGTCTGCCATGCGCTTCAGGTAGCTGATGCGTTCTGCAGGGCTGAGGGCGACCCATGGGCCATTGTCAAAGGCATCGCGCGCGGCGGCAACGGCGGCGTCCATATCAGCCTCATCCGCTTCTGCGACGACAGCCACAACCTGTTCTGTGTTGGGCGAGACAATCTCGATGGAACGGCCGGAATGCGCTGCGCGCCATTGTCCGCCAATATACACCTTGTCAGGGTGGGTCACATTTACGCCGGTTGGTGTCATGGATTCAGTCTCCTCAGGTCAGGTCGCCAAGGTTGATCATTTTGCCTTCTGCTGCGGCGCGGTTGGCGTCACGGCGCAGCTTTTCAATGTGTAAACGTCCCTCAGGTGCGGGCTCTTTTGGAAGGGCCTCAAGCGACGTGCGGTAAATCTCTCCAAAGTCTTCGGCAAATTCGGGATGCGTCAGGATGAGGCCGCGGTTCTCGCTCATCCCGGCAAGTGTTTTGCGGCCGACTTCCAGAGGGTCCATGCCCAGATCAAATGCCGTGCCGAACTGCTCCAGCTCAGTCTTGTCAGCAGGTTTGAAGCCCGATCCCGCAAAGTCATCAGGGCGCTTTAGGGCCGAATCCCAGGCATTGGTTTTGGTAAGTCCGGGGCACATGAGCGACACGCCGATGCCATATGGTGCCAGATTATAGCGCAGCGACTCCGTCAAGCCACGAACCGCGAACTTACTGGCCGTGTAGATTCCCGCCTGCGGGCCGGACAGATAGGCCGCCATTGATGCGACATTGACGACATGGCCGCCTTCGCCATGCGCCTTCATGCCCGGAAGGAAAGACACAAGGCCGTTGACCACACCGCCATAATTGACGCCCATGATCCAGTCATGGTCCGCGTAACTTGCTTCATCGGTTGGCCCGAAGACACTCACGCCGGCATTGTTGACGAGCACATGGACCTTGCCCGCATCAGCTGCGGCGGCGGCAAAGCCTGCACGGTCGGTCACGTCCAGCTTGACGAAACGGGGGAGGGGGCGCTCATTTTGAACAAACCAAGCTTCGGCCTCGGCGCGGTAGGCTTCGTTTCGGTAACTCAGGATAAGGTCCATGCCAGCCTCGGCAAACGCGCGGGCGATGCCAAAGCCGATCCCTGATACGCCGCCGGTGATGAAGGCGGTCTTGCCTTGCCAGTTCATGCAATTTCCTCTCGCCTTGCTTCGTAACATTCGTTAGCAAAGCATACAAATCAAAAGAGGAGAGATGAGGATGTCCGACGTCGATTCGAGACTGGCCGCGCTGGAAAACCGCGTGGGCGAACTGGAAGATATCAACGCCATCCGCCGCCTCCATTGGGCGTATGGCTATTATATCGATTTCAATCGCGCGGATGACGTGGCGGAGCTTTTTGCTGAGGACGGTGAGATCATCTTCCTCTCTGGGGTCTATAAGGGCCGCGAAGGCGCCCGTCGTCTTTATGGCACATGGTTCAAGAGCCTGTTTCTCGCGCCGGGTGAAGAAGGCCCGGCTTATGGGTTCCTGCTCGACCATTTCCAGATGCAGGACATCATCACCGTCGCGCCGGACCGGCAGACCGCCAAGGGGCGCTTCCGGGGTATGTTATTCGGCGGGAGCCATGAAAGCCGGGAATTTAAGCCCGAGGGGCTGCCGCTCCAGTTCATGGAAGCCGGGATTTACGAGAACGACTACGTTCGAGAAGACGGCGTGTGGAAGATCAAGCGGCTCGATTACATGATGCAGTGGCAGGGCGATTATGAAGCCGGTTGGTCAAAGACGACCGCGCACCTTCAGCCGCTCACCGAATGCTTCCCCGCCAACCCAATTGGCCCGGACACGATCCGCAGCGAAGAAATACGCCAGACCTGGCCCTTCCGGCATGATGTGCCGATGCACTTTGCCCATCCGCGATTTGGTGCCGTGATCGCCGGGCAGCAACGTTAAGAAGTCGAAGACGGCGCGGCGCATTGGCCTATTGGCCAGCGCGCTGATGCCACCCCATCACCTGATCATAGAGCTTGTCGAGAACTGCGGACATGCCAGCGCGTTCATTCGGCTCCAACGTGCTGAAGAGGAAGGTCGCGACATCTTCAATCCGAGGACCCATCTTGCGGTAAGCGCGCCACCCTTCCTCACTCAGACGGTGGGGTTTGCGACGTCGGTTGGAACTGTCGACTACTTCTTCAACCCAACCGCGCTCAGAGAGCGACG
>CAJBSR010000205.1 GCA_903958285.1 uncultured Sphingomonadales bacterium | reverse complement strand
CACGATCACCTTACTTAACTCACCCGTCAACAACGCATTCGCGATCCCCGGAGGGTATGTCTACGTCACGCGTCAGTTGATGGCGTTGATGAATAACGAGGCAGAACTTGCCTCTGTTCTCGGTCATGAAGTGGGCCATGTGGCCGCCCGTCATTCCCAAAAACGTAGTAATCGGGCCACGCGCGCGGGCCTTGGGGCGGCCCTGGCGACCGTCTTGGGCGGCGTCCTTCTGGGTGGTGACGGCGCGAAGCTTGGTCAGCAGCTTGGAGGCGCCATCGCGCAACGATATGTGCTCAGTTACTCCCGCGCGCAGGAATATGAGGCGGATGACTTAGGTGTGACCTATCTTGCAAGGAGCGGTTATGATCCTGTGGCGTCCTCCACGATGCTGGCCTCCTTGGCCGCACAAACGTCGCTGGATTCCCGCCGCGCTGGAAAATCTGACAACGCGTTGCCAGAATGGGCCAGCACCCATCCCGACCCTGCCAGCCGCGTCGCGCGCGCACGACAGAAAGCTCTGGCAATTCCGACGACAGGCAAGGTGATCAACCGCGACAGCTTTCTCCAGATGCTCGACGGCATGATATATGATGACGACCCCAAACAAGGCGTCATCGAAGGGAGCAGTTTCCGTCATCCGGACCTGAAGCTGGGCTTTAATGCCCCCCCGGGCTTTGTGATGGTCAATGGAACGCAGGCCGTTTCAATCACCGGAACAGGTGGCAAGGCGCAGTTTTCCGGCGGACCTTTTGATGGCAACCTTAACACCTATGTCGCCAATGTTTTCAAGGCTGTCGGTGGCAGCCAGGCGCAGATGGACACTGGTTCTGTTAACCGGACCACGATCAACGGCCTCGATGTGGCTTATGCTACTGCTCGGGCCAACACCCAGTCAGGTCCAGTCGATGTTACTGTATATGCCTATGTTTTCGGACCGACGACGGCGTTTCATATCGTTGCCATCAATCCGGTCGGCGCGACGCCGTTTCGCGAACTCTTTCAGAGCGTAAAGCGTCTTAGTCCTGCGGAAATAGCCGCGATCAAGCCTCGGCGGATTGATGTTGTGACGGTAAAGTCATCTGATACTGTCCGCACTGTTGCGGAACGGATGGCCTATCCGGATTACAAGCTGGAACGCTTCCGCGTTCTGAACGGGCTTGGCGCTGATGAAGCGCTGAAGCCCGGGCAGAAGGTCAAGATTGTGGTGCAGGGCTCCTAGACCGCTATGTGGAGCCTGACCGTGTCAATGGAAGAGTGAAAACCCTTTACGCGACGGACATGTAGTTGTCCGCGACATTGTTCCACATCTCGCTGACCGTTTCGCCGATTGATCCGATCGACGTCATGATCGCGACAACGATAAGCGCAGCAATCAGGCCATATTCGATTGCTGTCGCTCCCCGCTCACTCCGCCACAACCGGCGTGCAAATTTGCTCCACATGTTTGTGTTCCAGTCTCAAGTGTTCCCCATCGCCGGATTAGCCGACTTGGGGTTAAAGAAACGTCTATGATGGACCGTTACCCAGCCGCTAACCCCTTGTTACTTATCACGGCGGTGGCCTTGGTCGACGCTGAGGATCGCGTACTCGTTCAGTTGCGTCCTGAGGGTAAGCCATTGGCAGGGTTATGGGAATTTCCCGGAGGAAAGATTGAAGAGGGCGAGTTCGCCGACGCCGCTTTGGTGCGGGAGTTGCAGGAAGAACTTTCGATCGACGTGAAGAAAAGAGATCTGGTTCCGCTCACTTTTGCGTGTGAACCGCTGGCAGGCCGTCAACTTCTCTTGTTGCTGTACCTCTGCCGGACATGGTCCGGCATACCGCAGCCGCTGGCCGCATCGGAATTGAAATGGTGTCGATTTGACGAACTGACACAGCTCGCCATGCCGCCTGCGGATGTTCCGCTCCTAAACCAACTCAAACACGTCCTTTAACGGGTCCTGAGGGGCGCTGAACGCCTTTTTCCGGTGCCCAGCCCGTCAGATAGAGCAGTCCGAACTGTTCCTGAAAAGGCGCCGCCGCCAAAAGCTTCCGCCCAGCTTCCATGGGGAAGGGGCGAATAAGCGGCAGGGCATTCCCCGATGTCGCACGGACGTCGCCCAAGAGTCGCCGCGCATTGGAGTAAGATACGTGCACTGTATCGAGGTCGGCGACCGGCGTTGAGAAGCCGGCGCGAAACAAAAGGTCACCTGCGGCCCGGACATCGACTTGGGGATGAAACCTGGCGACGGCACTGCCGGTGACTGCCGCCTCGTGGCTCTGCACCATCGAACGAAACGTGGATAAAGACCCAGCGCCCATTAAGGCCCCTAGAAACAGTCCGCCTGGCCGCAGGCAGCGGCGGATGAGGAGGAGGGCGCCCGGAAGATCATGAACACTGTCGAGCGTGCCCACCGCAAATACAAGATCACAACTGGCATCCGCTATGGGGAGCCTGTCTTCATCCGCCACTATGTGGGTCTGCGGCGACGTCGCCAGATCCGACGTCAGGACGCGGACATGGGGCGGCAATTGCTGCCGAATGCGGGCGGCCCCATCGCCAATGACGAGTGCCGTTTGAACCTCTACCGACATATAGGAGAGGCGATCTGCAAGATCCTCTTCCATCCGATCAACCAGCCACCGCGAATCAAGAGGCGATCGGAGCGCGCGCCTTCGGTTCAACTGTCTGCGTTTTCGGCAAAAAATTTCTTCGGACATTCGGGCCTTGTGACGCCCAGCGGAATTGCGGACAAGGGCCTATGGTCGGAATACGCTCCATGTTGATGGCGCCAGTCAACTTTGCCCTGCCAAAACGGTGCGCAGGTTGCGGGCACATTTCCGGTCCGGAGGGCAATTTCTGCACCGACTGCTGGAGCAAGTTAGATATCTTGCCGGAAGTGGGTTGCCTCCTCTGTAACCAGCCCGTTTCGATTACAGGATCTATCTGCGGCCCTTGCTTGGACGCCCCGCCTAAGCACGACGGTGTGCTGGCCGCTGTCGATTATTGCGACACGGCGCGGGACCTCGCTTTAAAGCTGAAATATGGCCGCAAGCCCGGCGTAGCGGATGTGATGGCAGCGCTCATGGTCCGTCATGCGCGACGATATCCCGACGCCATATTGGTGCCCATTCCGTTGCATCGATGGCGGATCTGGCAGCGCGGCTTCAACCAGTCGCTGCTGATCGCGCGGAGCGTGACGCGTCTGACAGGGCAACAAGTACTGCCTTCCCCCATCTTGCGGACAAAGCGGACGTCTCCGCTTGGCGGCCTCAGCCGCACCGCGCGAAGCCGCGAAGTCCGTGGTGCTTTCAAAATGGATCTGGCGCACATCGGGTCAATAAAGGGGCGGCAGGTGCTACTCGTTGATGATGTGTATACGACAGGTGCGACGACAAATGCCTGTGCAGACGTCCTCAAACGGGCGGGGGCTGAAACGGTTCACATCCTGTGTTGGGCGCGCGTTCTCAAAGAAGACCGCTGAGCAAGAGGGGTGGCGTTGACATTCGCCTGATCGCACACCAATTCCATAGGCAAAGGAACCGTGAATGGCCAAAGTTGAAATCTATACGAAAGCATTCTGCCCCTATTGCTCGCGCGCGCTTGCCTTGCTCCGGTCAAAGGGTGTCGAGCCAGAGGATATCGACATCACGATGGATCGAGATCTTCGGCAAGAGATGATCGGCCGCGCCGATGGCCGGACGACCGTGCCACAGATCTTTATCGATGGTCAGCACGTCGGTGGATCGGATGATCTGGCGGCATTGGACGCACGGGGCGGATTGGACCCGATGTTGGCGGCCTGATTGGTGCGTATCGCTTTATTTCAGACGACAACGGGCATTGATCCTGCACATAATAGCGCACAGCTCTGTGACGCTGTTAAGGACGCGGCATCGGGTGGCGCGCAAATCCTCTTCACCCCGGAAATGTCGGGCCTACTCGACTCCAATCGGGAGCGCGCCCGTGCTCACGTCGTTTCAGAAGACGCAAACCCTGTTCTTTTAGACGTCTGCTCCGCGGCCAAGGCCGCCGGTATTTGGGTCCATCTGGGCTCGCTTGCAGTTGATGCCGGATCCCGTTGGGCAAATCGCGGCTTCCTGATCGACAGCGACGGCAGAATTCGGGCGCGCTACGACAAGTTGCACCTGTTCGATGTGGACCTCCCGACCGGCGAGTCCTGGCGCGAATCCAATGCCTATACTCCCGGGGAAGGCAGCGTGGTCGCCGATACGCCCGTTGGCCCGCTTGGCCTGTCCATCTGCTATGACATCCGCTTTCCCGCCCTCTTCCAAGCCCTGTCACAGGCCGGCGCGCGCGTCTTGTCTGTGCCTGCCGCCTTCACCGTTCCAACAGGCGAAGCGCATTGGCACACCCTTTTGCGGGCACGCGCGATCGAGAATGCCTGTTGGGTCGTGGCCGCTGCGCAATATGGAGCGCATGAAGACGGGCGTAAGACCTATGGCCATTCGCTTGTGATTGACCCTTGGGGTCATATTGTTCTGGATATGAAGGAACAGACTGGTCTGGGTTTCGCAGAGATTGATCTGGACCTAGTTGACGACGTCCGCGGCCGTGTGCCCGTGATCACGCACCGCCGGGCCATTCCAGCGGTTGAGATCGTACGATGATCGTCTTTGATCTGAAATGCACAACGGGCCATGTTTTCGAAGCGTGGTTCGCCAATTCAGAGGCGTTTCAGGAGCAGAAGGCGCGGAACTTGCTGTCCTGCCCGATGTGCGGAGCCTCTGACGTCGACAAGGCTGTTATGGCGCCCAATGTCCCGGCAAAAGGAAACCAGCGGCTGGAAGCGGGGGTCAACATGGTCAGCGATGCACCGGCAGCATCCGCTGACCTTAAAGCGATGATGGCAAAAATTGCGGCAGTTCAGGCTGAAATTATTAAAAATTCACAATGGGTTGGCCGTGACTTTGCGCAACAGGCAAGAGCGATGGACGCAGGCGAAATGGATCACGCGTTGATCCATGGGCAGACATCGGCCGAAGAAGCGCGTGATCTTTTGGAAGATGGAATTTCGGTGATGCCGCTCTTGATCCCCGTCGTGCCGCCAGAGAAGCAGAATTGACCTAGGGTTGGGGCGGCCCTAGTCAGCGCCCTTGGCGCACCCGTAGCTCAGCAGGATAGAGCATCAGATTCCTAATCTGGGGGCCACTGGTTCGAATCCAGTCGGGTGCACCAATTTTTAGAGCCGTAATCCTGACGTTTCAGGCAAGCCTGCCATCAGGTTGAGCGATTGGACCGCTGCACCAACTGCGCCTTTGCCCAAATTGTCGAGCGCTGCCACCAGTCGGACTTGCGCATCATCTGCGCGGCCAAAAACGAACAGATCCAACCGGTCTGTGCCAGCGCAACGTTCAATCACAAGATTTGCTTCATCAAAACCATCGATGACGCGCACAACGGGGGAATCTGAATAGGCCTCCGCCAAGGCTAAGCGCAGAGCATCGGCTGAGGGTTTGCTGGGCATGGCCGACGTCATCAGAGGCACTTCGACAATCATGCCCCTGTGCGTTGCCGCTACAGATGGCGAAAAGAGGGGCGGATAGTGCAATCCGCAACGGACCTGCATTTCCGGCACATGTTTGTGGGAAAGCGAAAGGGCGTAGGTGCGCCAGGCCGTCGGGGATGTGCCACCTTCAAATTCGGCGATCATGGCCTTGCCACCGCCTGAATAGCCGGACACCGCATTGCAGACATAGGGCCAGTCCGATGGAAGCACGCCGGCCTTCACCAGCGGTGCCACAAGTGCGATGAAGCCAGTGGAATAGCAGCCGGGGTTAGACACCCGCTTTGAGGCGGCAACAACATCCCGACCAACCAGTTCTGGCAAACCAAAAGTCCAGGCGAGATCGGTCCGATGCGCGGTCGATGCGTCAATCACGCGCGTCCGGTCATTATCGATCAGCGCCACGGATTCGCGCGCGGCATCATCGGGCAGGCAAAGAATGACCACATCCGCCGCATTGATGGCATCACGACGGGTTTCAGTGTCCTTGCGACGTTCATCGTCGAGGGAAATCAGGTCTAGCTCTGGGCGACCGGCGAGGCGTTCCGCAATCTCAAGCCCCGTGGTCCCATGCGCGCCGTCAATGAAAACGCGTGTCATTTCGTCTGCGCCAAGCTCTTCAGGTCAACATAGCCGACAATGTGATCGGTTGCCCGAAAGCCCCAAGCCCAACCGCCTGCCATATCGACGACCATGAAGACCGCACCGCGTTCGATCTCCCCCACAGTTTCACTGCCTTGATCCGGCGCAGCAAAAACGACAGCAGCGTCGTCTGTGCAGGACATTTCCATCGGTTGTGCGTAATGCGGCACAAAGAGCTTTCCGGCTAAAGCGATATCCGCAAGGTCGCCGCGAACCGCGAGGGTCCGGGCATCTAGCTCGATAGAGGGTCCGCTGAGGGTGAAGCTGGTTCTGGTTTTACTTGTCATTGCGCGGCGCAATAGCCGAGCAAGCGGTCTTTACGCAATGGCGTGCCCAAAAGGCCGCGTTCAACCTATGGGATAACGCCGCCGTAGCAGTTCAAACACCGCGCGCATCCCCATGGCATCACCACCTTTTGGGCGGCCCGGCGTTGCCGACGGCCGCCAAGCGAAGGTGTCGAGATGCAGCCATGGCGTTCCCTCTGGCACGAAGCGGCGCAAGAACAAGGCTGCCGTCACAGCGCCCGCCATGCCACCCTCGGCAGAATTGACCATGTCGGCGATGTCTGACTTCAGCATGTCGTCATAGCGATCCCAAAGCGGCATCCGCCACGTCGGGTCCTGCACCTCGGCTGAGGTGGCGGCGACGTCTGTGGCCAGCTGCTCGTCATTAGAAAATAGGGCAGGGAGGTCCGGCCCCAACGCAACGCGCGCTGCGCCCGTGAGCGTCGCAAAGTCGACCATCAACTCCGGCTTGTCTTCTGCAGCCTTCGCAATTGCATCGCCTAAGATGAGACGGCCTTCCGCGTCCGTATTGTCGATTTCGACCGTCAACCCCTTGCGGCTTTTCAGTACGTCGCCGGGGCGCATGGCATTGCCGGCAATGGCGTTTTCAACGGCTGGGATCAGAAGGTGCAGATGGATGGGCAAGCGTGCTTCCATCACCAACCGAGCAAGAGCCAAGGCATGGGCTGCGCCACCCATGTCCTTCTTCATCAGCCGCATATAAGGGCCGGTTTTGATGTTGAGACCGCCGGTGTCAAAGGCAACGCCTTTGCCAATGACGGCAACACGTGGATGCT
>CAJBSR010000204.1 GCA_903958285.1 uncultured Sphingomonadales bacterium | reverse complement strand
GGTTAGAATATGTGCTGACGCAAATGATTGCGTCGGCAGAAATTGGTCCCGATGGGGAAGTGCGCCTGAACCGTCCGATGGGCGATCAGCGCTTTCTGGAGCCCTATTCCGGCCTCTACTGGCAAATTAGCGGTGATAAGTATGAGCCCTTCCGGTCGCGGTCGCTTTGGGATCAGGCGCTGAAGGCGAACCCGGCGCATAAGGATGACGGCGCCCATTTTTACAACAGTGACGAATTTAAGGACGGCGAACTGCGCATTGTGGAGCGGGATATATTCCTGCCCACCTCCAAGACGCGGTGGCGCTTTCAGGTCGCACAAGCGCGCGCATCGCTCGATGAGCAGATTGAAACGCTCCGCAGCACTCTGGTGAAGAGCTTTCTCTTGCTCGCCATCGGGTTGATCGGCATGGCGGCCCTCCAGACGCTTTATGGCTTGTGGCCGTTGCGCAAACTCCAGATCGCAATCGCGGATATGCGTGCCGGCCGGTCGCGTCGGGTGATGTCTGAAACCTTGCCGCATGAGGTCGCGCCCTTGGTCGATGAGCTGAACGGCCTGCTTGAACATAATGAGCGCCAGGCCGAGGAAGCGCGGGAGCATGCCGGAAATCTTGCCCATGCGTTGAAGACGCCGCTGACGGTCATAATGAACGCAGCGACCGCGCAGGCGCCGGACCTTGGAGAGACGGTCGTCCGCGAAGCCTCCACGATGCGGCGTCAGGTGGACCACCACCTTGCCCGCGCGCGCGCCGTCGGCAGGCGAGGGCATGCGCATAGTCGCGCCGATATCTGGCCGTCGCTGGAATCAGTCGAACGTGCCGTCTCTCGCCTCTATCCGCATGTCCGGCTCGACATCGCAGGAGATAAAGCGCTGGCTGCGCATGTGGAGCGGCAGGACCTCGACGAAATTCTCGGCAATCTGATCGAAAACGCCGCTAAATATGGCGGAGGCAGCGTGTTCGTGACCGTCCAGAAGGAAGGTTCGTTTGTCGAACTGGTCGTTGAAGATGATGGCGCGGGCATAAGCGAAGAAGATCGTGACCGGTTATTTAGCCGCGGCGTACGGCTCGACAGTTCGAAGCCGGGCACTGGTCTCGGCCTTGCCATCGTGCGGGATGTTGCGGAAATCTACGGCGGTACGATCTCGCTGGAGGAGAGCGAGGATATGGGCGGGCTGCTCGCGAGATTAAGGCTGCCCCTCGCGCCTTAGCATCGGACGATCCACCTGCCGCCGAAATGGCGCGCTTTGGCTCATAAAAAACGGCGCAGGCCAGATAAACAAGGTTTAGCGTCTTAGAATATAAGCGTGCAGTCTCATGCGCTGATGATGGGGGTAGAAAGAGACATGAAGAAGTTGGTGGCGCGCGTCTTCAATTGCACGCGTGGTGTTCATGATCGGGATCGGTCAAAAGCCTATCAGGATGACAAGGGCTGGGTGTCGGTCTGCGTTAACTGTGGGGCCCCCGTCCGGCGGGCGATGACCCGTAAATGGGAAGAATACAAACCTTAACGCTGACGCGGCAGGGCGTTTGGCCCGCCGTCAATCACGCTGCGGATGCTGAAATGCGTGACCAGCCGGTGGACGCCAGGTAGCGCCGCCAGCACTTCCCTATGGACGCGTTCAAAGCTGTCGGTCTGCGGGATTTCGGCCTTGAGCAGATAATCATATTCGCCGCTCATCAGGTGCGCTTCGGCCACGAGTGGCTCACGGGTGATGGCAGCTTCAAATCGCTCCATCGTTTCCCGCCTTTGGTCAACCAAGGTAACAGCGACATAGACGGTGGCTGGGTTGCCCCGCGCGGCACGCGACAGGCGCGCTCCATATCCTGCAATCAGGCCTGTTTCCTCCAGATGCCGGACGCGACGGTGCGTGGCCGAAGGCGACAGGCCGACCCGCTCGCCCAATCGTTCACTCGTCTGGGCCGAATCTGAGGCGAGTTCTGCAAGAATTTTCCGATCAATCGCATCCATCTGCATGTTCATTGTTTCATATCTAACTTACTTGATCAAATCTTGTCGTCATGATGCGTATGTTGCAAAAAATTGCAAACAATTCCTGAGCCTGATCCCCTATATTGCTCCCAATCAAGCCATGAGGAGCGCGTCATGAAAATCGGTGTCCCCAAAGAGATCAAAGTCCACGAATATCGCGTGGGGCTGACGCCGCCCTCGGTCGCCGAATTGGTGGCCGCCGGTCATGAGGTGTTCGTGGAAACCGGGGCCGGGCTCGGCATTGATTTTGACGACAGCGCCTACACCGCCGTCGGGGCGAAGACGCACGGCACTGCCGCTGAGGTATTCGCGGCGGCTGACATGATTGTGAAGGTCAAGGAACCACAGCCGCAGGAAATCGCGTTGCTGGAGGCGCGGCACACGCTGTTCACCTATCTGCACCTCGCCGCGGATAAGCCGCAGGCTTTGGGACTCATGGCGTCTGGCGCGACGTGCATTGCTTATGAAACCGTAACTTCCCACAACCGCTCTCTCCCGCTCTTGAAGCCCATGTCAGAAGTCGCGGGCCGCATGTCAGTGCAGGTCGGCGCGCATTATCTGGAAAAGGAACAGGGCGGCCGCGGTATCCTGCTCGGCGGTGTGCCGGGCGTGGCACCCGCGCGTGTCGCGATCCTCGGTGGTGGCGTGTCCGGTCTCAACGCGGCGCAAATGGCCGTGGGCCTGCGCGCCGACGTGACGATTTACGACATCAGCAATGACCGGCTGGCGGAACTCGACACGCATTTCGGCAACTCGATCAAGACGGCTTACGCCTCTAAGGCTGAGATTGCCGCCGCTGTGGCAAACGCACACCTCGTGATTGGTGCCGTCCTCGTGCCGGGGGCTGCAGCACCCAAGCTGGTGACGCGTGAGATGCTCAAGACAATGAAACGCGGCGCTGTGCTGGTCGACATCGCCATCGACCAGGGCGGCTGCTTTGAAACGAGCCGCCCGACCACGCATGCCGACCCTGTCTATGTGGAAGAAGGCATCATCCATTATTGCGTGGCCAACATGCCGGGCGCCGTTGCCCGCACGTCCGCCTTTGCGCTCAACAACGCGACACTGCCGTTCGCGCTGAAGCTGGCCAATTTGGGGGCGGAAGCTGCAATGGCAGCAGATCCGCATCTGGCCGCCGGCCTGAATGTGTCGGGTGGCAAGATCCGTCACAGGGCTGTGGCAGAGGCGCTCGATCTGCCGTTTGAGGGGTAGAGGGCGCGCAGAGCCGCGGAGGGCGTTGAGGCAAAGTTTGACGCTTACTCCCTCGTCATCCTGAACTTGTTTCAGGATAACAGCTAGGGGCCGCAGATACGTTAGCCGACCAGCAACGCGACCCGGTTATCCCGAAACAAGTTCAGGATGACGAATAAGGGGGCGGGGCTTATACCCCGCTCACCCTGAACCCCGTTTACGACCTTTGCGTCCCTTTGGGCTTCTGCGCGAACCAAATCTTGCTCCCCAGCCATAGTCGGCTTAGTCTCATCCTATGATAGAACGGATCGATCGTTATCTTGCGAGAATCGGCTTTTCGCCGTGACGGCGCGCGCCCGAGCGCTGCACGTTATTTTTCGATTCCATTCATCAGCAGGATAAACTCCATGCCCCGCAATTACGATATCGCCGAACTCAAGCGCCTGGATGTCGCGCACCATCTGCCGGCCCAGCAGGATTACAAGCTCATCGAAGACATGGGCGGCAGCCGCATCGTCACGCATGCGGAAGGCTGCTACATTTATGATGGCGACGGCAACCGCATCCTCGATGGGATGGCGGGCCTGTGGTGTGTTAACATCGGCTACGGCCGGAATGAGCTCGCCGACGTCGCGGCAGACCAGATGCGCGAGCTGCCTTTCTATAACACCTTCTTCAAAACGGCGACGCCGCCCACAGTTATGCTCGCTGCGAAGATCGCGTCACTCACGGGAGGACGCCTGCCGCACGTGTTCTTCAATGCTTCCGGCTCTGAGGCCAATGACACCGTGTTCCGCATGGTCCGCCACTATTGGCAGGTGAAGGGAGAGCCGAAGCGCAAGGTCTTCATCTCACGCTGGAATGCCTATCACGGATCGACGGTCGCCGGTGTCAGCCTCGGTGGCATGAAGGCCATGCACGAACAGGGTGATCTGCCCGTCCCCGGCGTGGAGCATGTCCGACAGCCTTATTGGTACAATGAAGGGCGCGACATGACGCCCGAAGAATTCGGTCTGGTTTGTGCCAAGGCCATTGAGGAAAAAATCCTGGAAGTCGGCCCCGAAAATGTCGCGGCCTTTATCGGGGAACCGGCCCAGGGCGCCGGTGGCGTCATCATCCCGCCCGCCAATTACTGGCCCGAGGTCGAACGCATCGTCCGCAAATACGGCATCCTGCTCGTCTGCGATGAAGTCATTTGCGGCTTTGGCCGCACCGGTAACATGTGGGGCCATGAAACCATGGGCGTGAAGCCCGACATGATCGCGATGGCGAAGGGGCTTTCCTCTGGATATCAGCCGATTTCCGCGGTTGCCGTCTCGAAAGAGATTGTGGACGTGCTGAAAACGGGCGGCGATTTCGTCCATGGCTTCACTTATTCGGGCCATCCTGTGGCGGCGGCCGTCGCGCTTCGCAATATTGAGATCATGGAGCGGGAGCATCTGGTTGAGCGGACCCGTGATGATACCGGTCCTTATCTGGCAAAGATGTTGGTCACGCTGAATGACCACCCCTTGGTCGGGGAAACCCGCTCGGTCGGTCTGCTGGGGGCTATCGAGATTGTGGCGGACAAAGCCACCGGCGCGCGCTTTGGCGGTGCAGAGGGCACGGCTGGCCCCATGGTGCGCGATTTGTGCATCGAAAATGGTCTGATGGTACGCGGCATTCGCGACACCATCGTCATGTGCCCGCCGCTCATCATCTCCCATGCGCAGATTGATGAGATGATCGGGATCATCCGCAAGGCGCTCGATCTCGCTCTGCCCCGGTTGACGGCAATTTAACCCAACCAGAATATGGCCGGACTCATGACTAGTCCGGCCAATTCGACCAAGCGGATCATGACAGTCTTTGGCACCCGTCCGGAGGCGATTAAGATGTTTCCTGTGGTCCACGCCCTGCGCGCGCAGTCGGGCATTGAGGCGCGTGTCTGTGTGACCGCGCAGCATCGCGACCTGCTCGACCAAGTGCTTGATATCGCCCAGATCGTTCCAGACGTTGATCTGGACGTGATGCAGCCAAACCAGACGCTGGATGCGCTGCTGGCGCGCCTTGTCACCGGGCTGGGCGAAACCTTTGACCGCGAAAAGCCCGACCGTATTCTCGTCCATGGCGATACGCTGACGACGATGGCAGGGACGATCGCTGCCTATTTCCGCAAGATCCCGGTCGGCCATGTCGAGGCGGGATTGCGGAGCGGCGATATCTACCAGCCTTGGCCCGAGGAAGTGAACCGGCGGGTGACAGGCGTTGTCGCCGACTTGCATTTCGCGCCAACCGAGGCCGCCGCTGACGCGCTGATGGCCGAAAATGTGGATCCCGCCCGCATTCATGTGACGGGCAACACCGTGATCGACGCATTGCTCGCCACGCAGGCGCAGCTGCAGGCGCGGCCGGAGATTGCGGCGGGTCTCGATGATCTTGCGACCCGCTTCGCCGGACGCCGCATTGTCGCTGTCACCTCGCACCGGCGGGAGAATTTCGGGGAGGGGATGCGCAACATCGCCCGCGCCATCGCGCAGATTGCGGCTCGGCCAGACGTCGCCGTCATCTTTCCCGTGCATCCCAACCCCAATGTCCGCTCGGTCATGGATGCCGAACTGGCTGGCCTTTCCAATGTCGCGATGATTGACCCGCTTGATTATCCGCATTTCGTCCGCCTGCTGGATATGTGTGAACTGGTGTTGACCGATTCCGGCGGCGTGCAGGAAGAAGCGCCGTCGCTTGGAAAGCCGGTGCTTGTCATGCGGGAAACGACCGAGCGGCCTGAAGGCGTGGCGGCCGGCACGGCCCGACTTGTCGGAACGGACCCTGCCCAGATCGTTAACGAAATCTTCAGCCTTTTGGACGACAAGGCAGCCTATTCCGCCATGTCGCGCGCGCACAATCCGTTCGGCGACGGCAAGGCGGCTCAGCGTATTGCTAGGGTGATTGCAGATGCCGGTTGATGTGGAAAAGAAGGTTGTTGTTGTCGGGCTCGGTTATATCGGGCTGCCCACCGCCGCGTTGATTGCGCGATCAGGGTGCAAGGTGCTTGGCATCGACGTCAACGCCAGCGTCGTCGACACCATCAATTCCGGCCGCATCCATATTGAGGAAGTCGATCTCGACGGGTTGGTGCAGGGTGTTGTCCAGCGCGGGACGCTGCGTGCGTCGCTGACAGTCGAAGCTGCCGATACCTTCGTCATCGCCGTGCCGACCCCCTTGCGCGAGGGCGAACGCCCGGACGTGAGCTACCTCCTTCAGGCGGCTGAAACCATCGCGCCGGTGCTGGAGGCCGGCAATCTTGTCATCCTGGAATCCACCTCACCCGTCGGCACGACCGAACAGGTGTGTGAGGTGCTTGCGCGCCTCCGCCCCGATCTTAAAATTCCGGGCCAGACGACTGAAACCCCGGACATCTTTGTCGCATATTGCCCGGAACGCGTTCTTCCAGGCCGCATCCTGATCGAACTCGTCAACAATGACCGCTGCATCGGCGGCATCACGCCCCGCTGCGCGCGCAAAGCGATGCTGTTCTACCGCCAGTTCGTGCGCGGCGACTGCGTGACGACCACAGCGCGCGCCGCCGAGATGGTGAAGCTCGTCGAAAACAGCTTCCGTGACGTCAACATCGCCTTCGCCAATGAACTGTCGATGGTCGCTCAGCGCATGGGCATTGACGTGTGGGATGTCATCAAACTCGCCAACCGCCATCCGCGCGTGAACATCCTTCAGCCGGGACCCGGCGTCGGCGGCCACTGCATCGCGGTGGACCCCTGGTTCCTCGTCCATGGCGACCCGGAAACAACCCCGCTCATCCGCACCGCGCGCGAAGTGAATGACAAGAAGACCGATTTCGTCATCGACCGTGCATCAGAGGTGATTGATGCATCCCCCGCCGCCCAGATCGCGGTGTTCGGCCTCGCCTTCAAACCCAATATCGATGACTTCCGCGAAAGCCCGGCGGTGAAGGTCGCCGCCGCCCTTGCCAAGAAATACGGCCCTCGCATTCAAATCGTGGAACCCTACGCCAATGGCCTGCCGATGGACTTCGCCGGCACCGGCGCTGTCCTCGCCGATTTGGACGAGGCGCTGGCCGATTGCGGCGTCTTCATCCTGCTGGTGGACCACGACGTTTTCAAATCCGTTCCCGATGCGGAGCGTGGTGGG
>CAJBSR010000203.1 GCA_903958285.1 uncultured Sphingomonadales bacterium | reverse complement strand
CGACGACGAACGGCGCCTACCGCATTCAGCCAGCCGAAACGGCCGCTGCCCAGCCGGGCAAAATCGGCTTGTCTGGTGCCGCTCGGAACCAGTTCATTACGGAAGTCTTCCGCCTGCGTTCCATCGAGGCGTCCTCTGCGGTCGACACGCTCCGCCCGCTCGTGAGCCGTGAAGGGTCTGTCACCGCCAACCGCGGCGCCAATAGCCTTGTTGTCGCCGACTATGCCGACAATATCCGTCGCATCCGGTCCCTCCTCCAGCGGATTGATTCCGACGGCGCCTCCACGGAGCTGATCGCGCTGAAGAACGCCAATGCACGTGACCTCGCGACCTCGCTGCAGCAGCTCATCACGGGCAGCAGCGGCGGTGGGGAGAACGCCCGCGGCGGCGTCGCCATCGTCGCCATCGACAGCAGCAACTCGCTTGCCCTGCGTGGGGATCGGGGCACCGTCTCGCGCTTTGCCGCGATCGCCCGTGATCTGGACAAGCGCGCCGCAAGCGGCGCTGAAGTCCGCGTCATCTGGCTCCAGCATGCCGACGCGGCGAAGCTCCTGCCCGTACTGCAACAGCTTGTCGGCCAAGCGGCGATTTCAGGCGGCAGCGAAGGGTCCTCGACCGGTTCCACCGCACCAGCCACCCCGGCAGCCACCCCTGTTTCAGCGCCCTCTTCCGGAGGCCGCAACGCGCCGGTCATCGCACGCTATGAAGGCGCCAACGCCATCATCATTTCCGCACCGTCAGACATGCAGCGCACGCTGGGAGATGTCGTCCGCCAGTTGGACACACGGCGTGAGCAGGTCCTGGTCGAAGCGATCATCGTCGAGATTTCGGACACCGCCGCACGCAAGCTGGGCGTCCAGTTCCTGCTCGGCGGAAAGCCGGGCAGCAACATCCCATTTGCCGCAACCAACTATTCAAACGCCGCGCCCAATATTCTGACCATTGCAGGCGCTGTCGCTGCGCGGGACCTGAACACGACGACCACAACGATCAACGGCAACACCACAACCACGACGACCAACAATCCGGTCAGCGATCAGCTCGCCCAAGCGGCGGTCAATTCGGTTCTTGGGGCTGCAGGCGCCTTTGGCGGCTTTGCGACAAATGTCGGCAATAATGGCGTCTTCGGCGCCATCATCAACGCCGTCCAGCAGGACAACAAGTCCAACATCCTCTCGACGCCATCGGTCGTCACGCTCGACAACCAAGAGGCGAAGATCCTTGTCGGGCAGGAAGTGCCGATTACGACTGGCGAAAAGCTGGGCAACAACTTCGAAA
Source organism: uncultured Sphingomonadales bacterium (assembly GCA_903958285.1). Taxonomy (GTDB): domain Bacteria; phylum Pseudomonadota; class Alphaproteobacteria; order Sphingomonadales; family Sphingomonadaceae; genus Aquisediminimonas. The sequence goes on along the minus strand of CAJBSR010000203.1, from coordinate 8,272 downwards.
ATGCCTTCCGCACCGTGCAGCGCCAGAATGTCGGCATCCAGCTTGAGGTGAAGCCCCAGGTTAATGAAGGCGATGCGATCAAGCTGTTCATCCGGCAAGAGGTCAGCTCGATTGCCGGGCCTGTCAGCAACAATGGCAATGACCTCATCCTCAACAAGCGGGAAATCCAGACGACCGTAACCGTCGATGACGGGCAGATCGTGGCGTTGGGCGGTCTGTTGGATGACAATGAACGCCGCACGATCGAGAAGATCCCCTTGCTCGGCGACATTCCGGGGCTGGGCCAGCTCTTCCGGTCGCGCGCCAAATCGCGTGACAAGACCAATTTGATGGTCTTCATCCGCCCGACGATCCTGCGCAACGCCGAAGATGCCCGCAAGCTTGCCGAACGTCGCTATGGCTATATCCGCGACCAGCAACTCCTGCTGCGCCCCAATGAGGAGCCCAGCCTCGACGAGCTGGTCCGCGACTATATGGGGGCGGAGCTTCCTCTCCCGGCGCCTGCCGCGACTGAAGCTGCCCCCGCCGCGCCACCGGCCGCAGAAGGGCCAAAGAATTGACCGAACAGGTCCCCATTGAATCAGAAACGGTGGACACACTTGTCCTGCCCTATGCCTTTGTGCGCAAACATGGGGTCCTCCTCCAAGACGGCGCTGAGGGCGGTCTTCGGGTCTTGATGCGGCCGGGTGCCGATGCCCGCGCCTTGCCGGAACTGCGCCGTTGGCTTCAGCGTCCGTTTTCGGTTGAACCGACCAGCGACGAACTTTTCGATGATCAATTGTCGCGCACCTATGCGCTGGACGGCTCGACGGCCGCTGCCGCCGGAGAATTCGGCGCAGAAGAAGAGAACGATCTGTTCGTCGGCGGCATGCCCTCGGCAGATGATCTTCTCGACACAGCCGACGATGCCCCTGTCATTCGTCTGATCAACGGCATGATCGCAGAAGCCGTGCGGCAGGGCGTGTCCGACGTGCACGTCGAGCCTTTTGAATCCGCGCTTGTCGTGCGGATGCGGATCGATGGATTGTTGCGTGAAGCGCTGCGTCTGCCCGCCCATGTCGCGCCTGTTGTCGTCAGCCGCATCAAGGTGATGGCACGCCTCGACATTGCCGAACGCCGCATCCCGCAGGATGGCCGCATTTCACTGACATTGGGTGGAAAGCAGCTCGACGTGCGCGTCTCGACGCTTCCGGCCCGTGCCGGGGAACGGGTGGTGTTGCGTATCCTCGACAAGGACAATGCCGCCATGGGCCTGGATGAGCTCGGCATGGATCCGGCGAGCCTTGCGGTCTTCCGTGGCGCCCTATCGGAACCAAATGGCATCGTGCTGGTCACCGGCCCGACAGGATCCGGCAAGACGACATCGCTTTATGCAGGTCTGCGGCTTCTCAACAACGGATCGCGCAACATCCTGACGGTCGAAGATCCGGTGGAATACGCCATTGAAGGCGTCGGCCAGACACAGGTGAATGCCAAGGTCGGCATGACCTTTGCCGCAGGCTTGCGCGCCATTTTGCGGCAGGACCCTGATGTGGTGATGATCGGGGAAATCCGTGACCGGGAAACAGCGGAAATTGCCGTGCAGGCCTCGCTGACCGGCCACCTCGTTTTGTCCACGGTCCACACCAATGATGCGGTTGGGGCAATCACCCGCCTGCGTGACATGAAGGTGGAGCCCTTTCTGCTCGCCTCCACATTGCGCGCGGTGCTGGCGCAGCGCCTTGTCCGGCGTTTGTGCCCCCATTGCCGCGTCGAACATGCAGCCACCGATGCCAACCGCCAGCTGCCCGGCCTCAATGCAGAGCGCATCTTTGAACCCGGCGGCTGCGCCCAGTGCAATGACACCGGCTTTAAAGGCCGCGTCGGCGTCTATGAAGCGATCCGCATCGATGACAGCATCCGCCAGATGATCAACGACGGATCAGATGAGGACCGCATTTCGCGCCATGTTTTTGCGAACGCGCCAACCTTGTCTCAATCCGTGCTCGGCCTCGTGCGCGACGGCGTCACCACCGCGGAAGAAGCCATCCGCGTTTCTCGTCAGGATGCGGGTAGTGAGCAGCTTTGATTACGCCGCGATTGACGCGTCCGGGCGTGAACGGCGCGGCACGATAGACGCAGAGGACGCGCGGGCCGCCCGCGACCTGCTGCAGCGCCGCAATCTCTACCCCGTTGAAGTCACTCATTCGACCGGACGGACAGCGGCACGCACACCTCTGTTTTCGCTCGCACGCTTCAAGCAGCGCAAGATGTCAGCGCAGCAACTCACCTTGTTCACGCGGCAGCTGTCGACCCTCTGTGCTGTCTCTCCGCTGGAAGAAGCGCTGCGCACCATCGTGCGCCAGACCGAGCAGGACCATGTCCGCCAGATTGCGAGCGACGTGCATGGCGGTGTGTTTGAAGGCTTGCGCCTTGCCGAGGCGATGGCGCGCGCACCCCGCAGCTTCCCACCCCTCTTCCGTGCGATGGTGTCTGCAGGCGAAGCCGCAGGAACCCTGCCCCAGATCCTTGACCGGCTGGCAGATCTTCAGGAACGGCAGGCCGAAGTGCGTGGCCGCATTACAGCGGCACTGGCCTATCCCATCGTCCTGACCGTAGTGGCCATGGTCGTCGTCTTCGCGCTGATGGTCTGGGTCGTGCCCCGCATCGTTGAGCAGTTTGACAATGTCGGCCAGCAATTGCCGCTGCTGACCCGGATCATCATTTCGCTTTCAAGCTTCCTAGCGAACTGGTGGCCCCTCATTCTCGCGGTGCTTCTGGGCGGCGCTCTGTTCGGTGCCCATAGTCTGCGGCAGCCCGAGACGCGCCTCCGGTTTGACCGCGCCATCCTGCGGCTTCCGCTGGTGGGCAAACTCATCCGCGATCTGCACGCGGCGCGGATGGCGCGCACCTTGGCAACGATGGTCGCCAGCCGCCTCCCCCTTCTCGAGGGCCTGCTATTGACCGGCCAGACCGTCCATAACCGCGCGCTGCGCGTCGCCACGCAGGACATTGCAGAGGCTGTGCGCAGCGGCGGCAGCCTGTCGGCAGCACTGAAGCGCGCAGGCGTCTTTCCGCCGCTTCTGGTGTACCTCACGGCGTCGGGAGAGAGCTCAGGCCAGCTCGATCAGATGCTGGAACGGTCCGCCGATTATCTGGAACGCGAATTTGATCGCTTCACAGCGACCGCGTTGTCGCTCCTCGAACCTGCTATCATTGTGATCATGGGCTGCGTCGTGGCGCTGATCGTGCTCGCGATCCTGCTTCCCATCCTTCAGATCGAAACGCTGGCTGCTGCTTGAAAGGCTGACATGAAACACAAACCCCTCCCCGCTGCAGAAACGGATCAGGACAATGAAGACGGCTTCAGCCTCGTCGAGCTGCTGGTCGTCATTGTCATCATCGGCCTTTTGGCCACCGTCGTCATGATCAACGTCTTGCCGAGCCAGGACAAAGCGATGCAGAGCAAGGCCAAGGCCGATATCGCAACGCTGAGCCAGGCTGTCGAAATGTACCGCCTGAACACGCTGCGCTACCCGGACGGAGCCGAAGGCCTCAATGCCCTGCTCGGCGGGACGAGCGCAGCGCCGGGCGGCACAGGCGGCTATATCCGCAAGCTCCCCAAAGACCCTTGGGGTAAGGACTACCAGTATCGTCAGCCGGGCCAGCATGGCGCCTTCGATATCTATTCCTTCGGGGCCGACGGTGCCGAAGGCGGCGAAGGCGACGCGGCTGACATCGGCAGCTGGCAGTAACGGACCAGTCCTCGCACATGACCCGCAATTCGGCACCCCATGAGACACCAGAGGACCAGCAGGGATTTACCCTGGTGGAACTCATGGTCGTGGTGGCCATATTGGGCGTCGCCACAACGGCGGTCGCCCTCAACATGCGGGACCCGGCGGGTTCGGTGCGGAACGAAGCGGAGGCCTTTGCGGCGCGGACCTCAGCCTTGCGGGATGCTGCGATCATCGAGGGCCGCGATATGGCTGTCGCCATTGGGCCGCAAAGCTACCGGTTTGAACGGCGGCTGGATGGCCGGTGGATGGCGATGACCGAAAAGCCGTTCGCGCCCGTCCGCTGGGATGCAAAGACGCGAGCCAACACGGCCGCCAATGGGGACTTACGGATCGTATTTGATCCCACGGGCCTGCCGAGCGAACCGGCGAAGGTTTCCCTGTTGCACAATGACACCGCCATTGGCGTGTCGATTGATGCCGAAGGCGCGGTCCATGTCGGATCGTGAGTCTGGCTTTACCCTCATCGAAATGATGGTGGCGCTGGCCATCTTCAGTCTCACCGCGCTCGCCCTGATCCGGCTGAACGCCGCAACCGTGCGCACGTCAGCAGATGTCGCCACGCGGACCTTTGGGCAGATCGTGGCGCAGAACATTGCCGCCGAAACAATCACCGATCCCGTAGCGCCGTCGGTTGGCCGTGCGGTTGGCACCACCGAAAATGGCGGCCGCAGCTGGATTTGGGCGCGCACAACAAGCCGCACGGCGGACCCGGCCCTGCTCCGCGTCGACGTCACAGTCACAGACCCCCAACGCCGCTTTGCCGGGGCCCTGACGGTTGTTCGGAAATCAAAATGACGGCCGCCACGCACGAGACGCAGGGCTTCACCCTTGTCGAGCTGGTTGTCGCCTTGGCGATCTTCGGCCTGCTGGCGGCCGCGGGCACAAGCATGCTTGGCGCGGCCGTCTCAACACAGGCTTACGTCGGCACGGCGCTGGGCAAGGTGGCGGGAGAACGGCGCATATCGGCGTTGCTACAGGCAGATCTGCAACAGGCCGTCGCGCGCCCGACGCGCGATGCCAATGGTCGGTTGGAACCCGCCTTTGCTGGGCCCGGCGATGGGCGTTTGCTCTCTTATGTGCGGGCCGGCTGGTCGAACACGACCGACGCTTCAAGGGCCGAACTCCAGCGCGTGGACCTGCGCATGGAGGGCAACCGTCTGGTCCGTGCGGCCCGTCCCATGCTGGATGGCGCCGGGTCTGAAACGGAAATGACGCTGGCGCAGGACCTCGCCTCAGCAACGGTCCGGCTGCGCGATGCGAAGGGCCAATGGGGCGACGGCGCGACCAATGAAGATCCGACCGCCCTTCCCGTTGCCGCCGAGCTCACACTCGTCCAGCGTGACGGGGTCTCCGTACGTCGCGTCTTTCTGGTCGGGGCCGGCGCATGATCGGCGAGAGCAAAACCGATCGGGGCAAAGAGGAAGGCGCCGCCCTCCTGACGGTGCTGTTGCTGGTCGCCGTCATCTCGGTCCTCGCCATGTCGGCGCTGGACAAGTTGACGATTGCCACGCGGCTTGCGGGAAATATGTCGGCGATGGACCAGTCCCGCGCTTATGCGCAGGCCGGCGAGTTGGTTGCGGCCTCCCGCATTGCCAGTATCGCGCAGGCATCGCCGGGGCGCACAACCTTGGCCGGTGGCTGGATGGGCAAACCCATGCCCTTTCCCATTGATGGCGGCACCGCCACGGTGACGCTGCGTGATGCCGGAAACTGCTTCAACCTGAACTCGCTTGTCATAGGCGGCGGAGAAGGCGGCTATACCGCGCGGCCTGCCGCGATTGTCCAATTTGAAGGCCTGATGGTCGCCATCGGCATCGCCAGACCGACCGCACGCCGGATTTCGCTGGCCGCAACCGACTGGATCGATAGCGATACCCAGCCGCTGCCCGGTGGCGCGGAAGACGAAAGCTATGATGGCTATCGCACCGGCAATACGCTGATGGCCGATGCCAGTGAGTTGCGGGCCGTTGCGGGTGTTTCGCCTGAGGTCTTCACGGCCTTGCGCCCTTGGATCTGCGCCCTGCCCGACACGGAATTGTCGCCGCTCAACGTCAACACATTGACCGAGAAACAGTTTCCCTTGCTGATGATGTTGCTGCCGGGCCAATTGCCTGATGCCTCTGCCCGCAAGCTCATCGCGGAGCGGCCAGCTGATGGCTATTCGAGCATGGTCGATTTCTGGAAGCTGCCAGCACTGGGCGGGGTCACACCCGCGGCGGAAGTGCTCGGCCAGCCACAATTGCGGACGACCTGGTTTGATCTGGCTATTGCGATCGAACTGGGCGGCATCCAATTCCGTCAGTCCAGCTTGCTGGATGGCCGGATGCAGGTCATCAAAACCGTCCGGCGAAGTTTTGGGGGAAATTCGTGACAGAGTATACGGGACTGGTTCTCTTAGCTGGAGAACAGACGCGCTGGTGGCGCTTTGCGGATGGCGCGCCGGTCCAGTCCGGCATTGGCTTGCCCGAACGTGCCGAGAATGAAGCGGTCGCGGCCATTTATCCGGCGGCTGAAACGACGCTCTTCATGGGCCTTGGCGCAGGCCTCCCCCGCGCGCAGGCCGTCGCCATTGGCCAGCGGGTCGCAGCAGATAGCGTCCTTGCCGCGCCTGAGAACCTGCATTTTGCAGCCGGTGCCCATATTGCTGTCGTTGACCGCCACCGCTTCGCCGCTTGGCTGGACGAACTGACAGAGGCGGGCCTCGCGCCTACACCGATCATTCCGGCACAGCTTGTTCCGGCGGCTGTGGAACAGGGCTTTGTCCGCATGGCCGTGGGCGAAGAAACGGTGCTGCGGAGCGGCGATCTCGCCTTCCTATCGGACCCGGCTTATGACGAGGTTCTGATTGCCAACCAGCATGTTGAGCAACGGACTGAGGAAGACGCGGTCCTTCAATTGGCCCGTGCGGTGGTGACCGCCGAGGTTGATTTGCGGCAGGGGGCCTTTGCGCCCGCGCGCTCTTGGGGATCAACGCGGCGCTTTGCCCAGATATGCGGCGTCCTTGTCAGCCTCATCTTGCTGGCAACCGTTCTCACCCCCTTGATGCTTGCTGTGCGCCTGCAACTGTCGGCGGCGCAGATTGACCGGACATCCGATGATCTTGCCCGCACGGTCGTCGCCGGCGAAGAGTTGGAGCCTCAGGCCGCGCTGGAACGGCGGCTGACCGCGCTGCGCGGACCCGGCCTTGGCTTTAGCCCGACGGCTGCGGCCCTTCTGGATGCGGTGAAATCGACCAAGGGCAGTTCCCTCGCCGCGCTCACCTTCGATGCGCAGGGCGTTGCCAAGGCGACGGTGCAGGCACCGAATGAAGCAGACTTGCTGGCGATGGCAGACCGCATCCGGGCCGCTGGACTAGAGGTTAACCGGGGGCCGACCAGTGTGACCAACGGCGCCCGCCGCACCGAATTTGAAGTGAGGGTGAAATGATGGACGACCTGCGGGACTGGTGGCTTGGCCGGACGCCACGCGAACACATCCTTTTGCTGGTTCTTGCAGCCTTGGTTGCCGGAATGGTCGCTTGGCTGCTGATCTGGCGGCCGGTGAATGCTTATCTTGAAACGTCGCGAACGGTGCAGTCCGAGGCGCTTGACCGGTTGTCCCGCACACAGGCCATGGTCGCCGAAGCCAAGCGCATTGGTGCAGCGCCCGCCAACAGTGGGCTCGATGTCGGGGCGGTCATCACCCAATCGGCGATTGAGGCAGGCTTCACGCTCGCCAAAAACGAACAAGGCCAGCCCGGCCAATATCAGGTGGTCATCAGCGCGGCGAAGGCACGCGCGCTATTTGCATGGCTCGGCGGGCTTGAACGGCAGGGCGTGATCGCCCAGACCGCCAGCATTCGCGCAAATGGGGACGGCACGGTTACCTTTGATGCTGTCCTGCGGGCACGCGGCGCATGATGTCCCGCATCTCTCCAAGGCACGCATGGACCGCTTTTGGCGTTGTTACGTTCTTCGGTTTTGCGCTGTGGCTATTGCCGTTGGCGGTCATCGCGTCAGTGGCGAGCTTGGGCGACACTGGCCTCTCCGCCCGGACCGTTGATGGCACGGCTTGGAAAGGCCGGATGCTGGATGCATCTTTCAAGGGCGCGCGCTTGGGCGATCTTCAGGTGCGGGTTTCTCCCCTTGATCTCCTGACCGGCACGGCCCGCTTCCGGGTCTCTGCGCTTTCGGGCGAGGGTATGTCGGGCGAAGGCTATGCAGGGCTGTCTGGCCAAGGCGTCCGCAATGTCGACGCCCGGCTTGTGTTGGGCCGCGAGATGCGCGCTGCTGGTGTGGAGACAACCCGGCTCTCGGGTGTGAGCCTGCGCTACAAAAATGGCCGCTGCACCGAAGCGAGCGGCCAGATGACGGTGTATCTGACCGATGGCCTGTTAACCCGCGCGGTTGGGCCACAAATGTCGGGGGCGGCGGTATGTGCGAATGGCCAGCTGTCATTCCGGCTGAGCGATCCAGAGGCCAAGGGCACCCTCACCCTTGAGTTTCCGGATAAGG
>CAJBSR010000202.1 GCA_903958285.1 uncultured Sphingomonadales bacterium | reverse complement strand
CGCCTTCGCGCGCGACGGCGACGATGCCGCAGGTGCCGTCGCCGGCCGGTGGGTCGATGGCGATCAGGGTGCGGGCGAATCCAGTCCTCCCTGAGCTATGCTCGGGAAGGGGGACCATGCGCAGCATGGTGGAGGGGGAAAGCGCGGATCTTTAAAGGCCCCTCTCCGTCAGCGCTGCGCGCTGCCACCTCTCCCGGGGGGAGAGGATTATGAGAACACGACCCACCAAAGGGGAGGGCTTGCCAATCTGAGCGGTGTGCTCCACCACATTGACGCATCCATTGGCGGAGCCGGAATGACAAGATGAAGCATCTAATCCTCGCCACCATCCTCCTCGCCTCCGCCGCCTCCGCCGAAACCGTGGTCGAGCGCTACGCGCCGCTGGCGGGCACATGGAAAGTCGACCTGCGTGTTGCCCTCACCGATGCGCCTTATGTGCAGCCGATGGTGCTGACCGTTGCCGAGGATGGCAGCGTCACGGGCAGCTTTTACAATAGCGACATTCTCGCTGGCCGCGTCGGGCGGGGGCAGGATCGCAAATGCGTTGCTTTCCGCACGACGGACGGCAATGGTTTCTATCACAGCTCGGCGTGTCTTGTGGATGGCAAGATGATCGGGCAAACATGGTCGGAAGGACGCAACTTCGTCCTGCCTTGGACTGCGGAGCGCTAAATGGACTTTATCTCGATCCTCTCCATCTTCGTGATGGCCTGCTTTGTCGGCTATTACGTCGTCTGGTCGGTGACGCCCGCGCTCCACACGCCGCTGATGGCGGTGACGAATGCGATTTCCTCCGTCATCATCGTCGGGGCGCTCATCGCGGCGGCGCCGGTTGGTGCATGGGGGATGGCGAAGATTCTCGGGCTCATCGCGGTGGCGTTGGCCAGCGTGAATATCTTCGGCGGGTTCGCGGTCACAGCGCGGATGCTCGCCATGTATAAGAAGAAGGACCGCTAAGGGTCCTGAATTCCGTTCGTCCCGAGCGACGTCGAGGGAGGTGTCTCGACTGCGCTCGACACGAACGGTGAATGGGAGAGAGGCCCGTCCATGTTCATTGGTCATTTTGCACCAGCGCTTGCGGCGGCCACGCATAAAGATGCGCCAACGCTGCCTGTCCTCTTTATTGGTGCACAGCTGGTTGACTGGGCCTTTTTCGGACTGCTGCTGACCGGCACCGAGAAGATGCGCGTGTCCCCCGGCATCAGCGTGATGAACCCGATGGACCTGTATCACATGCCCTATACGCATAGCCTGTTGGGCAGTGCGGTGTTCGGCGCGCTATTTGCCGCCCTCATCTGGATCGCCTCCCGCAACCGGATGGCGGCGCTGATCGGCTTTGCCGTTGTCGTTTCGCACTGGCTGCTCGATCTGCTGGTGCACGTGCCCGACCTGACGATCACCGGCCAGCCGCCCAAGCTCGGTCTGGGCTTGTGGAACCATCCCATGATCGAAATGCCGCTCGAAATTGCGATCACCATAAGTGCACTCTGGCTCTACGCCCGGGCGACAGGTGGTCTACGCCTGTCCATTTGCGTTTTGGCGGGCATCCTGCTGATATTGCAGGCGATTAATTGGTTCGGTCCCGTCGCGACTGTGGTCGATGCCAGCACAACTTGGCTGGCCTGGTTCGCTTATGGCGCAGCAACTCTTGCCGCATGGTGGGCCGCAAAGCCCGTCAGCGCACGACCTTCAAGAACGGTTTGATCAGCTTTACCGCCGTCTCCCGCGCCAATCGGACGGGATAACGGACGAGGTTTTCCAGCAGCGCATCCAATGGCCCCGGCGACTTCACGTCACTGCCGGGACGGATGGCAAAAGCGTCGCCCAGCACCGATCCGGGGCGCTGCCGCCCCTTCACGCGGTTGGTGACATTCTCCCCGTGGATGACCTGCAACCAGCCAAGCCCATCCTCAATCTGATGCATGGCAAAGGCCTCATGCAGCAGCGCATGGGGGCGCGCCCAGATGGTACGGAAATCGGACGTTTTTTCGAGCACCGAGGCAAAGGGGTTGCTCTCATCCCGCGCGCTGAACACCCAGCCATCGCGCCAGGACACGCCATCAGGAAAGTTGAGTGCGGTGCCCGGTGGGACGGCGCGGGCATGGCGTTGCAGACGCCCCACAAAGTCGCGCGCAATCGCATCATCATTGTCGAGCCGCGTCGTCAGCACAGTCTCACGGCCGGGCTTCAGCAGCGCGCGGACATCATCAACAACGGTGTCGAGCGGCATATCCTCGCGGTAGAGATCAACGAACGGAAACTCTTTCTGGCAGCGGGCAATGCGTTCGCGAAAGGGCGCTGGCGTCGCCGTGTCGAAATAGATGATCCAGATGAAATCGCGGTTGGTCTGTGCCGCAACGGCAGGCAGGCAATATTGTTCAAAGATATCAAAGCGGCGTTCCAGCCAGCCGGTGCGCGACCGGATTTCAGCCTCACGGCCCTTGGTCGGCACATTGAAGCGGGTGAGGATCACATGGGTCATATCTGTCATGCCGGTCCCTATCGCTTCACTTCGACGGCGCTTGGCCCGCCCCGCCATTCCGCCCGGCGGGACCATGCGTGGCCCCATTCGCGCGCATTCTTTTCAAAGCGCGCAGGCTGCAAGCGGCTCAGCAATCCAAAGGCATAAGCCCGGATGCCGACATGGGAGATGCAGGCGAGCCGCCCGATCGCGCCGCCAATCGGCCCCGACTGGCTTTGCACAAGGCCGATGCGCGCGCCCATGACATAGACGATCTTGCTCGCATGGCTGGCCGCACTCTTGCCGCCATAGTGAACGATGGTCGCGTCCGGCGTCATCAGCGGCTTGGCCCCTGCGGCGCGCGCGCGGGCACACAGGTCCGCCTCTTCGCCATACATGAAGAAGCGCGCATCAAAGCCGCCGAGCGCGTTCCAGAAGCTGCGCTCCATCAGCAGGAAACAACCCGCGACGATATCGACTTCGCGCACGGTATCGCGCGGCCAATGGCCCATGCCTTCGGGGTTGAAAAACTCGAACCGCGACAGCGCACCGCGCAGGCCGACCGCAAAAGAAAAGGCGCTCCAGGGCGTGATGCGCTTCCACACCGATGTCGGGTTGAGCCTGCCGTCTTCCCACAAAGTGCGCGCGCCCCAAAGCTTGGCCTGCGGGTTGGCACGGGCAAAGGCGACGATCTTATCGATGGCGCCATCGAGCACCACGGTGTCAGTATTGAGAAGGAGAAGATATTGCCCGGTTGCTTGCTGTGCCGCGATATTGTTGGCCTTGGCAAAGCCGTGATTCTCGCTCTCTGCGATCACCTTCACCTGGGGGAATTCAGCAGCAATGGCCTGCGCCGAGCCATCGGCCGAGCCATTGTCAACGAGGATGAGTTCAAACGAAATGTCGCGCGTCTCAGCGTAAACCGAGCGCAGGCACGCAAGCGTCATGTCGCGCGTGTTCCAATTGACCATCAGGATCGACAGGTCTGGTGCGTCTGACATGTGGAGTGCCCGTGCCCGAAATTGGAGAGGCGGAGGCGGCCTTCGCGCACCCCCGCCTCTCCGTTCCCCAAAATCGTTAGAGTTTTGCGGGGACCGCAGCGGCCGGCTTGGCGGCCGGCGCACCCGGAGCCTTGGGCGGCGCAAAGCCAGCTTGATAGGTGACAGCGTCGCGGCGCTTTTTGACTTCAGCTTCCAGTTCCTTTGCCGCTTCTGCCTGAATAGCCTTATTGCCGAGCATCCGCATGGCGACGTTGGTTGCCTCATCCCCCGAAACCGGCTGGGACTTGCTGTCGGTAATGACGTTGGCGGAGACGGCGCCATTGGCAGGCACCACGAACACTTCGCCTGCGGGCAGGCTGACAATCTTCGAGGCCATTTCCGGCGGAACCTGCAACGTGTCCAGCTGGGTCGGCTGACGGCGATATTGGATATCGTTGTCAATCAGCCACTTTTCGACCTCGGTCAGCGTCTTGAGCGGGGCCAGTTCCTGAAGCTTCTTGGTGTCCTTGGGCATCGGGAAGAGGATCTGGTCAACCGTCATGACCTTGCGATTTGCAAACAAGGTCGGGTTCGCGGTGATGAAGGATTTGGCTTCCTGAATGGTCGGCTTCTTGGCCGATGTCGCGATGCTCTTCTGCAGCAGTTCCACCAGAACCTGTTCTTCAGCGCGCTGCTTCAACAGGACGAACTCGGGTGAGTCATCCAGCTTCTTTTCCCGTGCAAGGTCGGCAAGAATGCGGCGGTCGATGATCCGCTGCAGGGCGGCCTGCTCATAGGGTTTGCGCGCGGCACCGGTGGGCAGCTGTGCGCCGCTCAATTCGGCATTGAGTTCGTGGATGGTGACATCGCTATTGTCGACACGGGCGACGGTCTGGCCTTCCGGAATGCTGTCCGATCCACTGTTGCCGCACGCGGCGAGGCCGATGGCGGCAGACGCCAAAAGCATGAAAGAAAACGTCTTGCGCATTGTTACTCCTCTCGATGGACCGGACGACAGCCGGATCGGAATGACGTCGGGCTAAACCGGCACCCCGCAACGGGCAAATGAAATGCGCCTTAAATTCCTGTCATCCAGCCCCAGTCCCAGCCCTCATCAAAGCGCGCGGATGAGCCGCGTGGCGACGGCGATCCAGGCGGGATCATCAAAAATCTGCTGCTTCGCCCCGGCACCGAGCGGCAGGATTTGGAGCCGCTCGCCTTGCCGCCCGATCAGACGCCCAAACACATAGCGACCCGCCGGACGGGGCACGAGCACATCGCGGTTGAGCGCTGTTGCGAAACTGTCGGGCATCAGCCGCGCACACCAGATGTGGTCACCGGCCCGATAGTCTCCGACACCGGCTTCAACCAGAACGGCGATAGACCCCGCCTCCGGCGCGGGCGCGGCGGCCACCTGTTCATGACGCGGGGCGCTGGCCCCGTCGGCGCCAAGGATGGCGGCCACGGGCAGATCCGCGCGTTCGGGCAATTTAACAAGGTCCCCAGCGTCGACCTCCAAGGCTGCGGCAATCCGGTTGAGCCAATCGACCGACACGGTGCGCGTGCCGGTTTCCAGACGCCCGATGGTCTGCGCGGTCGTTGGCGGATCGCACCGGTCCCCAACTTCGGCCAGTGTCAGGCCCTTGGCCCGGCGCACTTCGCGGATGCGTGTAATCATCAGCCCACCCTTATAACCGTATCGGTTAATTCAGTAGCCTATACTTCACCACCACAACAAGGCCTATCTGTGTTGCTTTGGCGGGTGTGGCTGTCTAGCTTGGCACAAACGAAACCACAGGAGAGTGACAATGGCACAAGCGGTCTGGGCAAAGCGCGACGCGCTCACAACAATGAACGTCACGGAGATTGACCTGCCGCCGCTGGCCGATGGCGCTGTCCGCCTGAAAGTCCAAAGCTTCGCTGTGACCGCCAACAATGTCACCTATGCGGTGATCGGTGACATGTTCCAATATTGGAACTTCTTCCCGGCGCCTGAAGGGTGGGGCATCGTCCCCATGTGGGGCCATGCGACCGTAGAAGCCTCCAACTGCTCTGACCTTGCCGTGGGGGAACGGGTCTACGGCTATCTCCCCATGGGCACGCATCTCGATGTGGTGCCGGTCGGCATCTCCGCAGGTGGCTTCACAGATGGCGCCGCGCATCGCCAGCCGATGAGCATGTTCTACAACCAGTATAGCCGCCTGGCCGCCGACCCGGAGCATGACCCGGCCAATGAAGATGCGCGCATGATCTACGGCCCGCTGTTCAAGACGGGTTTCCTGATCGAGGATTTCTACCGCCGCAACGACTGGTTCGGGGCCGACACGCTCATCCTGTCGAGTGCATCGTCCAAGACCGCCTTGGCGCTGGCGCATTGTGCCAAGCTTGCTTCACCCGATGTCCGCCGCATTGGCCTCACTTCGTCCGGCAATGTCGCTTTTGTGAAGGCCTCAGGCTTGTACGATGATGTCGTTGCTTATGAGGACGTTGCCGCCCTCGCGCCAGCGGCGTCCGTCTTTGTGGACTTCGCCGGAAACGCCAAGCTGGTCCATGCCGTGCACACGGCTTTGTGCGACCATCTCAAATATTCGAGCACAGTGGGCGCCACTCATGTCGGCGCGCAAGGGTCTGGCGGGGCGCCGCTCCCCGGGCCGCAGCCTGTCTTGTTCTTCGCCCCGACAGAGGCCTTGGAAACGATCAAAGCGCTCAGCCCGGCAGGCTTTGCCAAAGCCGTTGGCGGCGCTTGGGCGAGCTTTGTCGCATCGGCAAAGGGCTTCATGAAGGTCGAGCACCGCGACGGTCTCGCAGCGGCAGCCGATGTGTTTCAGGCCACGCTGGTGGGCCAGCAGAACCCGGAAACAGGGGTTGTGGTTAGGCCGTAAACAACACCGTTTGGGCTGAGCCTGTCGAAGCCCTGCCCTTTCTATTCACTATCGCTGGGAAAGACAGGACGGCCCTTCGACAGCCTCAGGGCGAGCGGGTTGGAGCGCCTAACTCCAATCCCCGGCCTTTGCCATCCAAACGGACAACGCGGCAATCGCCGCCGTTTCCGCCCGAAGAATGCGGGGCCCAAGTGAAACACCAACCGCCTGCGGCAGCGCCTTGATCGCGGCCCGCTCATCGGTGTCAAAGCCACCTTCGGGGCCGATGAGGATCGCGGCCGGACCTGCCTTTGCGACCTCGGCAAAGGGCACGCCGCCTTCTTCATCGGCGAAATAGAGCGTGCGGTCCGCTGGCCAGTCGCGCAGCAAAGCAGGCAGCTTCACGGCCTCTTCGATACGGGGAAGTGCTGTGCGCCCGCATTGTTCAGCGGCCTCCACCATCGTCGCCCGCAGCCGGTCCATGTTGAGCCGCTCAATGATGGTCCGGCGCGTGATAACCGGCCGGTAGAGTGCCACACCCAGCTCACACGCCTTTTCGACCACCATGTCGAGCCGCGCCTTTTTGACGGGCGCGGCCAGCAGCCAAAGATCGGGCACATCCTCCCGCGGACGCAATTGGGCAACGACGCGCAGCACCATGTCACGTTTGCCGGTCGCGGCGACTTCAGCGAGCCATTCGCCCGTCTGATCGTCGAACAGCTTAACCGGCGCGCCTTCCTTCAGGCGCATGACGTTGGACAGATAATGCGCCTGCCCGCCTTCGATGCGCACATCGGCGCCATCGGAAAGACGGGCCTCAACAAAGAGGCGGGGTGTGGATTGGGGTGGCCAGGCCGGTGTCGCGGGCATAAGAGCGGTTAGCATGAACGCGCGCCGAAATGAAACCTCGACATCTGAAACCTTTGCGGTGCCCGATATCGAACTCACCGGCCTGATGCGTGTCCTGCCTGCCGCCGCACGCCCCTATGCCTCGCTGGCGCGGCTTGACCGGCCGATTGGCTGGTGGCTGCTCTTCTGGCCCTGCATCTATGGGCTTGGCCTCGCCGGTGGGTTGCCGCAGCGTTGGGATCTGGCGCTCTGGATGTTGCTCGGCGCGATTGCGATGCGCGGCGCGGGGTGCGTCTATAACGACATTGTTGATCGCGATCTGGATGCGCAGGTGGAACGCACCCGGAACCGCCCGGTCGCCAGTGGTGCGGTCAGCGTCAAACAGGCATGGGTCTGGCTCGTGTCGCTCTCACTGTTCGGGCTGATTGCGCTGCTCCAGTTTCGCTGGACGGCAGAGCTGGTCGCGCTCGCGAGCCTCGCGCCTGTTGCCGCCTATCCCTTCATGAAGCGGATCACATGGTGGCCGCAGGCCTGGCTTGGCCTTGTCTTTTCCTGGGGTGCCTTGGTTGGCTGGATGGCGGTGGCAGATGCCGCTTTGCCCATGCTGCTCGTCTATGCGGGGTCAATCTTCTGGGTGATCGGCTATGACACCATCTACGCCCTGCAAGACCGTGAGGACGATGCGCTGATCGGTATCCGGTCTTCGGCCCGCGCACTGGGCGGCAGCGTCAAACCCGGCGTGGCAATATTCTATGCGCTCGCCCTGCTGCTTTGGAGCGCGGCCATCTGGCAGGTTCGGCCGCAGATGCTGGCGCTGGCCGCCTTGCTGCCCGCAGCGCTCCACTTCACCTGGCAGGTCGCCTCACTGCGCGTGGCGGATGGCAGCGATGCGCTCGCCAAGTTCCGCTCCAACCGCTTTGCCGGACTGTTGGTGGCATTGGCGATGGCAACCGTCGGCGCTTCGGCTTGAGCCTTTGCGGCCAAACGCCTAAGCGGGGCGGATGCTGACCATTGATCAAGCGCGGGACCGCGCCGCCGACCTTGTTGCCCGTGCTCTGAAAGCAGGCGCAGACGCCGCCGATGCCATCTATGTTGCCGATGCCGCGACCGGCGTGCAGGTCCGCCTTGGCGCGCTGGAAGACGTCCAGCGTTCCGAAGGCGAAGAGATTGGCCTGCGTGTTTTTGTCGGCAAGCAGTCGGCCAGCGCCTCGTCCTCTGACCTCTCGTTACAGGCGATGGAAAAGCTGGCCGAACGTGCCGTCGCCATGGCAGGCCAAGCCCCCGAAGACGAATATGCAGGGCTCGCCCCGCAAGACCGGCTGATGACCGGCACACCCACGAGTTTCGATATTGATGATGGTGGCGACGTCTCTCCGCAGGATCTGCGCGCGCGTGCCCTAGAGGCCGAAGATGCCGCCCGCGCCGTCGCTGGCGTCACCAATAGCGAAGGCGGGTCGGCCAGCGCCGGACGCGCGCTGATTGCGCTCGCGACAAGCGGAGGATTTGCGGGAAGCTATTCTGGATCGAGCCATGGCGTCTCGGCCAGCGTCTTGGCCGGCGAAGGCTCTGACATGCAGCGCGATTACGCCTGGCATTCAACACGCCATCTGGGTGACCTTGATGACGCGGCCAAGATCGGCCGTGAAGCCGGCGAGCGCGCCATTGCGCGGATGAACCCCGTCCGCCTGAAAAGCGGGCCGATGCCCGTGATCTTTGATCCCCGCGTGTCCGGCGGCATCATCGGCCATCTTATAGGCGCGATCACCGGCGGTGCCATCGCCCGCAAGACGAGCTTCCTGCTCGATGCACTCGACACCGAGGTCTTCGGCAGCGGCATCACCATCGTGGATGATCCACACCGCGTGCGCGGACTTCGGTCCAAGCCGTTTGATGGCGAAGGCCTGCCAACGCAGCGCCGCGCGATCATTGAAAAGGGTCGCCTGACAACCTGGCTGCTCGACTCCGCCTCTGCCCGTCAGCTTGGCCTTGCGCCGACCGGCCATGCCTCGCGCGGCGTCAGCGGCCCGCCGGGGGCGGGCGCCACCAACCTGCATATGGAAGCAGGCGACGTCTCCCCGGCAGAGCTGATGGCCGACATCAAAGAAGGCTTTTACGTGACCGATCTGATCGGGCATGGCGTCAACGGGCTGACAGGTGACTACAGCCGCGGCGCATCCGGCTTTGTCATCCGCAATGGCCAGATTGAAGGGCCTGTTGCCGAAGTGACGATTGCAGGGAACCTCAAAGAGATGTTCCGCACCCTCACCCCCGCCAATGATCTCGACTTCCGGCATGGCACCAACGCGCCGACCCTCCGCCTCGAAGGCATGACCCTCGCCGGTGACTGATCCACGCCTTGATGCCCTGAGCGACATTGCCCGCGAGGCAGGGGCGCTTGCGCTCAAAAGCTATCGCGGCGCGTTTGAGCAATGGGAAAAATCGCCCGGCAACCCGGTGTCGGAAGTAGATCTGGCGGTTGACCGGTTCCTGAAGGACGAACTCAAGCGGCTGGACCCCGATGCCGGGTGGCTGTCGGAAGAGACCGCCGACAATGCCGAGCGGCTGATGCGCCCGCGCGTCTGGGTGGTCGACCCGATTGATGGCACGCGGGACTATGTGCGGGGCCGAGATGGCTGGGCCGTGTCGATCGCGCTGGTCGAAGGCGGGCGCGCCACACTTGCCGTGCTGGATGCTCCGGCGCGGGGTGAACATTGGCGCGCGGCGCGCGGCACAGGGGCGGTCCGCAACGGCGCGACGATCACGGCGAGCACCCGCACCGATCTGTCCGGCGCGCGCGTACCTGCCGACGTTCTGCCCAAGGCCGATATGGATTTGGTGACCGTGTACAAGCCAAACTCCATCGCGCTGCGCATCGCCATGGTCGCCGCCGATGAGGCGGATCTGGTCGCCGCGCTGCGCTGGGGCCATGAATGGGATATCGCCGCCGCCGCGCTCATCGCCGAAGAAGCCGGCGGCAAGGTGACAGACGCGCATGGCCGCCCGTTGCGGTTCAATTCGACCAAAGGGGAGGCGTTCGGCGTGCTGGCCACAGGAACGCCGCTCCACCCCATCGCTGTCGCCCGACTGGAAGAGCGGGCACGTAAATATTCGGTGCGGTAGACATCCCTCTTGTCATTCCCGCGAAAGCGGGAATCCATGGCCAGCAGAGTTTAGATCCCCGCTTTCGCGGGAATGACACCCGAACGGTTAAGCGACCTTCGCCAGCCCCAGCCGGGCAATCTCAATCTTCGGGCAGTGGTCCATCACAACCTTCAAGCCCGCCGCTTCGGCCCGTGCAGCCGCCTCTTCATTGACGACGCCCAGCTGCATCCACAAGGCCTTGGCGCCTACCGCAATCGCTTCATCGACAATGGCACCGGCGGCGACGGAATTGCGGAAGATATCGACCATGTCGACTGGGCCCGCATCGACAAGACTGGCCTTGACCTCCACGCCGTGGATGCTCTGCCCGGCCAGTCCCGGATTGATCGGGATGACGGTATAGCCATGGTCGATCAGAAACTTCATGACCGTGAAGCTCGCCCGCTCCGGAATGTTCGACGCGCCGACCAAAGCGATGGTCCGCACAGAGGACAGGAGTGCGGCCAGATCTTCGTTTCGGGTCAGCGTCATCTTATCCTCCGTGGGTGCGGATCCATGCAGCGAGTTGCTCCGCAATCGACATAAACGCCCCGGCATGAGGTCCGTTCCCGGCCGCGGGCGGCTGGCCCGCATCGGAGGCTGCGCGAATGTCCATCGCGAGCGGAATGCGCCCGAGGAAGGGCACACCCATTTCCTTGGCTGCCGCTTCAGCGCCACCACTTCCAAACGGATCAGATATCTCGCCGCAATGCGGGCAGGCATAGCCGGACATGTTCTCGATAATGCCGATGATCGGCACGTCCGATGTGCGGAACAGATCTATGGCGCGCGTCGCATCGATCAATGCAAGGTCCTGCGGCGTGGAGACAATGACCGCTCCGATGGGCTTATGCTTTTGCACCATGGACAACTGCACATCGCCCGTGCCCGGCGGCATGTCGGCGATGAGGACATTGGCGTCGCCCCATTCGGCATCGATCAGCTGGCCCAGCGCATTGCCCGCCATTGGCCCGCGCCAGGCAATCGCCTGCCCCGGCTTCACCAAATGCCCCATCGACAGCAGTGGCACGCCAAAGGGCGTATCGACCGCCACCAGCTTCTGGCCTTCGGCCACAGGGCGTTTGCCTTCGGTGTCGGTCAGTCGGGGCTGCGACGGACCGTAAATGTCGGCATCGACCAAGCCGGTCTTGAGGCCCAACCGCTTGAGCGCGATGGCCAAATTGGTCGACACGGTGGACTTGCCCACCCCACCCTTACCGCTGGCGATGGCAACCACCACCCGCTGTGTGCGCGCGCTTGTCATAGCAATGCGAACTTCGTTGACGCCTTCAATCTGTTTCAGACGCGCTTCGATTTCAGCCCCCAAGGCATCGCGCTGCGCCACGGAAAGACCCGCAACGTCGAGAATCAGGCCGGCGCGCCCATCGGCCAGTCGCGGTGCAGCAGCCCTTCCAGAGGCCATCAGACCGCCTTTTCCAGCGGGATCGGGAATGGCGTCAAGCGCCTGTGTGATCATTTCAATATCGGACATGACGGCGATTTAAGGGGAGAAATCTTCCGCGCCACTGTTTTTCATGAAATTCGACCCCTATATGAGCATTCATGAGCGGAAAAACAGGCTGGGTCGCACGCGGGCGCGTGCTTTTGGCTGAAGCGGGTGGCCCTTGGGGCAAACGCGGCGGCGGTGAATCAGGTGGAGGCGGCTCCGGCGGTGACGGCGGCGGTGGCCCCCGTAATCCTTGGAATCTCCCCCCCGGCGGTGGTGGCGGTGGCGGCAAGCCCCGCGGCCCACGTGGCCCTTCTGCACTGGATGAACTGCTGCGCCGCCTGCGCGACCAGTTTGGCGGCGGCGGTGGAGATGGCGGCCTGCCCTGGCCGTTGATCCGAATCGGTGGCGCTATCGTCGTTGGCGTTTGGATCCTCCTCACCAGCTTTCACGCCGTCGGCCCGCAAGAGCGCGCCGTGGTGACAACCTTTGGTGCCTATTCGCGCACATTGGGCTCCGGCATCGGGCTGACCTTGCCCTACCCCATTGAAAGTGTGTCCAAGCTCAACGTCGCGGAAATCCGGACCATCGATATTCCGGCCAGCGGCAACACGCAGAACTTCATCCTGACGGGTGACCAGAACATCATCGATCTCGATTATTCGGTGCGCTGGTCCATTGCCGATCCGGAACTGTTCCAGTTCCAGCTGACGGACCCTCAGGAAACCATTAGGGAAGTCGCCGAAAGCTCGATGCGGGCAGCGGTGTCGCGGGTGGACCTGATTGGGGCCATCGGCGCCAAGCGCGGTCAGATTGAAGCGGATGTCGAACAGCGGATGCGCTCCATCCTCGCTGGCTATCGGTCCGGCGTGCGCATTGAAGGCATCGCCATCAAGCGCGCCGATCCGCCGGCTGAAGTCATCGATGCCTTTAAGGACGTGACCGCCGCGCAGCAGGAAGCGCAGTCGATGATCAACCAGGCG
>CAJBSR010000201.1 GCA_903958285.1 uncultured Sphingomonadales bacterium | reverse complement strand
GGCATTGGTGCGAACGATTTCGCGTTCAACATCGATCCGGGCGTCGGCGTTTATCTTGACGGCGTTTATCTTGCCCGTTCGGTCGGCGCGAACCAGGAGCTTCCTGACGTTGATCGGGTCGAAGTTCTGAAGGGCCCGCAGGGCACCCTGTTCGGTCGTAACACCATCGGCGGCGCGATTTCGATCGTTACGCACACCCCAGGCGACAAGTTCCGCTTTGTTGGCGACGTGACAACCGGCAGCTACAGCCTGATGCAGGCGCGTGGCACGGTTGATCTTCCAATTACGGAAGGCCTTTCGTCCTCAGTCGCGTTCTCGATCAAGAACCGCAATGGCTATCTGAAGCGCATTGCCTTCCCGGGCGGCATCAACTTCAACAACCCGCCAATCACGTCCTATAAGGCGGCCGGTTATGGTGGCATTGGTTACGGCACAGAAGGTGGTGAAAACACCTGGAACCTGCGCACCAAGCTGCACTTCGACAATGGCGGGGCCTTCAAGGCGACGCTGTCGGGCGACTACAGCAAGGTCGATAACGAGCAGATTGCCAATACTCTGATCAAGACAGTGCCGTTCATCTTTGCCGGCACCTATAACTGCGCGCTCACCGCGACAGTTGATCCGAGCTGCGGCGTTGGCCCGCCAGCGTTTGCCTTCATCGGCGGCATTGGCGGCCTGAACGGCATCGCGGATAACCCCTCGCCATTTGGCGTCAATGTCGACGCGAATCCGAACAACAACCGCGTTCCATATGATGACCGTTTCATCACGGGTGACATCGACACCTCCTATGCCAACGGCAACAACTTCTCGAAGTTGAAGACCTACGGCACAGCGCTGACCATGTCCTATGATCTGTCGGATGACGTGCAGCTCAAGTCGATTTCGGCCTATCGTGAGCTGCACTGGTTAGTCGGCATGGACCTTGACGGTTCGCCGCTCAACTTCCTGCACACCAGCTTCTCGATGAACCAGTGGCAGTTCAGCCAGGAAGTCCAGCTCGTCGGTCAGGCGATGGATAACAAGCTGAACTACGTCTTGGGTGGCTACTACTTCAAGGAAGCGGGCGACCTTCACGATTATGTGACGTTTGCCGAAGGCCTGTTGCAGGTTGACGGACCGAACGATCTGGCCACCAAGAACTTCGCGTTCTTCGGTCAGGCTGACTATAAAGTCAGCGACATGCTCTCCTTCACGGTCGGCGGTCGTTACACCGACGAAAGCAAGACCTTTGAAGGCTTCCAGTCCGATGCCAACGGCCTGACCTACAAGATCTTGAACCAGGTCGGCGTGCCGCCCTGCGCCTCGATCACACCAACCATTTCGGATGCCTGCCGCCTTGCAGCCGGTTTCCCGAATGCTGGTCAGCCGCTGCGTTATTACATCGCTGGGACCCAGTCGAAGAAGTTCAGCAACTTCTCACCCAAGGCTGGTGTTCAGATCCACCCGAACGAGGATGTCATGGTCTATGGCTCTTGGTCACGTGGCTACAAGACGGGTGGCTGGACCACGCGTCTTTCAAACCCGCTGCCCAACGCACCAGACTTTGACGCTGAAAAGGCGCAGACCTTTGAGCTTGGTGTGAAGTCGACACTTCTGGACCGCCGCCTGCAGATCAACGCCGCTGTGTTCCAGTCAAACTATGACGGCATTCAGCTGAACTTCCAGCAGGGCGTGTCTCCGACCATTCAGAACGCCGGCGCTGCTAAAATTAAGGGCTTCGAAATTGAGCTGGTTGCAGCTCCAACCCGTGGCCTGACGATCAACGGCGCCATCGGTTATCTTGATGCGAAGTATAAGAGCGTTGACGGACCGGCACAGGTCGCTCCGTCGACCGGTGTGTTCGGTAACTATGGCGTTATTCCGGGAGCAACCCTGCCCAAGACGCCGAAGTTCAAGTTCAACATTAGCCCGCGCTATGAAGTTGAACTCGGCAACGGCGGTTCGGTGATCTTCGTTGGTGATTACACCCACACGACGAAGCTGAAGAACGACACCGAAGGCTACTTCCTTCTGATGCGTCCCGCGACAGACGTCGTCAACGCTAGCGTTCAGTATAAGGCAGCTGAAAACTGGGGCATCACCCTCGGTGGCACCAACCTGACGGACGAGCGTTACCTCGTCACCGGTCAGGCACAGTTTGCCGGTGGTCAGGCGTACGGCACCTACAGCCGTCCGCGTGAATGGTATGCCCGCTTGAACGTCAACTTCTAAGCGAACCAAATCGGGGCGGGATCAAAAATCCCGCCCCTTTTTTATCTGGAGAATATCATGCCCGAGACTGCCCATTCCGAATTCTGGAAGGACATCAAGCCGGTCGACAAGGTCTTCCGCGAAGGCGGTCTGCCCGAAGTCTATCTGTCAAAAATTGCCGAAGGCGATGAACGCTATTGGGTACCCATCAGTGAAACCGTCTCGTCAAAGCCGGTCTGGATCAGCCCGTCGAAGAACATGTGGGCCGATGTCCTCATGTCCAAGTCGGCGGGTCTCGTGAACCGCCATTACCACCCCCACCCCATTTGGGCCTACACGATCAGCGGTAAATGGGCATATCTTGAGCATGACTGGACCGCCACCGCGGGTGATTTCGTCTACGAAACACCGGGCGAGAGCCACACGCTCGTATGCTACGAACATGAAGACCCCATGAAGGTATTCTTCGTGGTGTCCGGCCCACTCATGTGGCTGGATGAAGAAGGAAACACCGTCGGCCATTACGACGTCTTCGATTACATGAAGGCCGCCCGCGAGCATTATGACGCAGTTGGCATTGGTGCCGACTATGTCGACACCCTCATTCGTTAAAAGGCACAAGTCCATGTCTGTTATGACCGCACCGCCGTCCAACAAAGCCGAGATCGTTGACGTCAAGTTCCCGCACAAGGCGCTTGTTGATCGTCTCAGCCCCGGCGGTCGCTATATTGATGCGCAGTCCGATGTGGACTCGCCGTGGGTGCCCTTCGGCGACAACGCGGCGATCAAGCATCTCGCCTTTGACGTCCGTCAGAACCTGTTTTCAAACATTCTTTGGGTCAAAAGCCCCGGTGTGATTGGGACGCACCTGCATCGCGGCACCATCACCATGGTCTGCCTTGAAGGCAGCGTGCGCTATTTGGAATATGATTGGGTCGCCTCACCGGGCGGACTTATCCTAGAAACGCCAGGCGAAAGCCACACGCTCGTCACCGACCATCCCGAAGGCTGCAAGCTTTTTGGCTGGATGCAGGGCCCGATTGAGTTTTATGACGACACAGGCACTTTGGTCGACACGTCTGACGTGTGGTGGTTCATCCACCATTATGAGACCTATTGCCGTGAAAACAACATCCCCATCAATCCTAAACTGTACCTCTAGGAACCGCATTCCATGTCCATGAAAGCCCCGCCCTCTGGCGCCTACAAGATCGTCAATGTCCCTGAGCTCTATGGCGACGTCATCAAGGCCCGCGGCTCTGAAGGCACCTATGTCGGCAGTTCAGAAGAAGAGAGCCCGTGGGTGCCCTTCGGCGACAATGCGGCAATCCGACATGTGGCCTTCGACACCAAGGAAAACATCTACGCCAATATCCTTTGGATCAAGGGGCCCGGTGTTATCGGCACGCACAAGCATCGCGGTAAGGTGTGGGCGATCGGGCTTGAAGGGTCATTCCGCTATCTGGAATATGATTGGGTCTGCAAGGCTGGTGACTTCATCACCGAAACCCCCGGCACGGCCCATACGCTCGTCACTGATGATCCCAACGGCATGAAGGCGCTGTTCCACATGCAGGGCGCCAACGAGTTTTACGACGAAAATGGCAACCATGTCGAAACGCTCGATGTGTGGTGGTTCATCAACCACTATGAAAGCTACTGCAAAGAGCACGGGATCAAGATCAACCCTGCTCTCTATCTTTAGGCGCAACGGTGGGCGTGCACGGGGCCATTCCAAAGCTCCCGGCCAAACGGGGCACTTATCTTCGTAACTGCTGGTACGTCGCGGGTTGGTCAGATGATCTGACCGACACGCCACAGGCCAAGGTCTTTCTCGAAGAACCGGTGGCGCTGTTCCGGGATGGAGAAGGCATCGCAAAGGCCATTGGTGGACGCTGTCCGCACCGCTTCGCAGCGCTAGGCGATGGAACAGTCATCGATGGCGCCCTCGCCTGTCCCTATCATGGTCTGCGCTTCGATGGCTCGGGCGTGTGCGTCCACAACCCGCATTTGGGTGATCCGCCGCCGAAAGCATCGGTGCCAGTCTACCCACTGGTAGAGCGCTATCGTTTGCTTTGGATCTGGATGGGAGATGTCGAAAAGGCGGACCCCTCAATGATCCCTGACTTTTCCTGGCTGGATGATCCAGCTTGGGAAGCGGTGCGCGGCGTGACCCTCGCAGAAGGCCATTACGAACTTTACAGCGACAACATTCTTGATCTGAGCCACGCGAACTTTGTGCACCCGGCCCTTGTCGCCAGCGCCTTCACGCAGGGAGAGCGTAAATTCTGGCAGGATGAGACGCACGCCTATTCCCGCTATACGCAGAAGAACGATTACATCTCCCCCGCCCTTGCCGCCGTGCTGGGCGTGGAGGGCCGCAAGCAAGACTTTTTCGGGGAAGTGACCTGGCATGCGCCCGCCACCCTCTTCTTCGATTATCGCGCGGGGGAACCGGGGACCGCTATCGACGATATGAAAGCGCTTTTGTCGCTCCACGCCTTCACGCCTGAAACGCCTGACACCACCCATTATGTCTGGGCGACCTCGCGCGATTATAAGCTCGGCGACACCGAATTCAGCGAAGGCCTTCATGCTGCGCTGTCTTTCGCATTCGAACATGAAGACCTGCCCGTCATCCGCGATGCCCATCGCCTGATGGCGGGACAAGATTTCTGGGAATTGGAGCCGCTCGTTTTGAACGGTGACGGCGGCGGTATCCGCGCCCGAAGGCTTCTCAATAAAATGATAAAGTTAGAGGCGAGTGACGCATGAAGATACTTGATCAATTCAACATCGCAGGTCGCAGCGCATTGGTGACAGGCGGGGCTTCCGGCATCGGCCTTGCCTATGCAGAGGCCATGGCCGAAGCAGGCGCCAAGGTCACCATCGCGGATCTGGACAGCGAAGGCGCGGAACGCGAAGCGGCCCGCCTGCGTGGCGAAGGGGCCGAAGTTCAGGCTGTCGCCTGCGACATCTCCGACCTCGCTCAAGTGACCGCCGCCTTTGATGCGCATGTGGCAGCCTATGGCGGACTCGACATCTGCTTTGCCAATGCGGGTTGGGATGCAGGCGACGGCTTTTGGGCACCATCTGGCGAGCGCAACCCCAAGGGTCGCATCGATCAATATGATCCCGAAAAGTGGAAGCGCTCTATCGATATCAATCTCAGCGGCGCGTACTACACCATCCGCGAGGCCGTCCGCTGCATGCGCGCTGGCAATCGTAAGGGCTCCATCATCGCCACGGCATCAAATGCCGGCATCATCAACGAACCCATCGTTGGCCTACCCTATATGCCGGCGAAGGCTGGCGTTCTCCATCTCGTACGCCACGCCGCACTTGAACTGGCCGAATTCGGTATCCGCGTGAACGCCATCGCGCCCGGCCCGTTCGTCACGAATATCGGCGATGGCTGGGTGAAGAAAAACCCGGACGCCCGCTCCTCCTTCGAAAAGACCATTCCGATTGGCCGAATGGCAGATACCGAAGAAATGAAGCCACTCGCACTGATGCTCGCATCTGACGCGTCAAGCTTCATGACCGGTGCGCATGTGGTCATTGATGGGGGCGTTCAACTGGGGAATTTCAAATGAAAGTGATCATTGGCCTTGTGGCAGGTCTCGGCCTCGCCTCAGCAGCTTATGCGGCCCAAAAACTGGGCGAATATCAGCCGGAGCGGACACCCGAAGTCGTGTACGCTAAGGTCTGCGGATATTGCCATGGCAAGAATGTCGGCCCGATCATCCTCGGCAGGAAGCTAGACACCGACATGATCAAGAGCGTCACTCGGCATGGCCGTAACGGGATGCCCGCCTTCCGCCCGACCGAAATCACCAATGCAGAATTGGACGCGCTTGCTGCCTGGATTTCCAAGAGCCCCATCCCAACCAAGGAGCACGGCAAGTGAGCGAGTTTGAACTCAACCGCCGTGGCCTGATCGGCGCGAGCGTCCTTGGTGCCGCCATGGTCGGCCTCGCTTCTTGCGACAATAAGGGCACCCTTGCCCCCGGCGTGTCCAAGGCGGACTTTGCAGGCGCCATCAAAGCGATGCGCGGCGTTGTTGGTAACGAGTGGGTCTTCGGCGATCCCGAAGCTGTGATGCCTTGGGGCAAAACCTACATTCCGGATCCCAATGGTCGGCACGTCCCGCTTGGCGCGGTCTGCCCGCGCACGGTGGAAGAGGTGCAGGAAATTGTCCGCATCGCGAACAAGTATAAGCAGCCCATCTGGCCGATCTCGACCGGCAAGAACATGGGCTATGGCATGGCCGCCCCTGCGACGCCGGGACAGATCGTGCTCGACTTGAAGCGCATGAACCGCATTCTTGAAGTTGACGCTGATCTGGGCACCTGTCTCATCGAGCCGGGTGTGACCTACCAACAACTTAAGGACTATCTTGACGACAACAACATCCCATTGTGGATCGACGTTCCGACCGTAGGACCGATCGCATCGCCAGTCGGCAACACGCTCGACCGCGGTGTCGGCTACACGCCTTATGGCGAACACTTCACCTTCCAGTGTGGTATGGAAGTCGTCCTCCCCAACGCCGAGATACTTCGCACCGGCATGGGCAGCATTGAAGGCTCGACCGCTTGGCAGGCCTTCAAATGGGGCTACGGGCCCTATGTCGATGGCCTATTCACCCAGTCCAACTTTGGCATCGTGACCAAGATGGGGATGTGGCTGATGCCGCGCCCGCCGGTCTATAAGCCGTTCATGATCCGCCACGATAACATGGCAGACGTGCCCAAGATCATCGAAGCTATGCGGCCATTGCGTGTCTCCAGCCTTGTCGCCAACTGCAACCTGATGATGAGCGCATCTTATCAGCTCGCCATGTTCAAGCGCCGGAATGAGATTGTCCCAGATGGCCAGCCGCTGGATGATGTGTCGGTCAAGAAGGCGGCCAAGGCGAACGGGCTTGGTATGTGGAACACCTATTTCGCGCTCTACGGCACGGAACAGACCGTCTCTGCCATTGAACCCATCATCCGCGCGCAGTTAACCGCAAGCGGCGGCGAAGTGCTGACGGCGGCAGAAATGGGCGACAACCCCTGGTTCCACCACCATGCGACACTGATGGAGGGTGGCCTGAACCTCGATGAGATCGGTCTGTTGCGCTGGCGCGGCGCCGGCGGTGGTCTGGCATGGTTTGCGCCAGTCGCCGCTGCCAAGGGCGCAGAGGCCGAGGGCCAGACAAAGCTTGCCCGGGAAATCCTCGACAAGCATGGCTTTGATTACACCGCCGCCTACGCCATCGGCTGGCGCGACCTGCATCACATCATCGCGCTGCTCTATGACAAGAGCG
>CAJBSR010000200.1 GCA_903958285.1 uncultured Sphingomonadales bacterium | reverse complement strand
GCTGTATAAGGTTCGCTCTTTGCCATGCTTGTCCGTCTTCAGCCCTGTGATGTGCAGTATGGCAGTGAACTGCCTTGCTAGCTCTTTGAGCGCATAGTCTCTGTTCAGTATGTGGGGCATAAACACATAATCTGTGTCTGCACCAAAACCCGCTGCCTTCCTACGCTCAGTAATCAGCGTGTAGTGTCTGTGTGCGTGTGGGGTGCTAGCCATATAATTTTTGTGGCGTTTGGTGGTTCCATGTCGCAGCTCCAACAATTTCATATCGTCTTTTTGCACCACATATATGTCGCCGTGCTTGAGCTGTTTGATGTCAGTGGGGCGTATGAAGGTGTTACGCATAAACAAGATGAGCTCTTTGCACTCAGCCGTTATGGTGATGTCAATGGCGGACACAAACTGTACCAGATGGCGGCGTAAAACTGTACCAGTCTGGTTAATAGAAAAGGGCGCTCATGCCCCAGGTTTAGTTAGGCTCGTCTGTTGTGCGCTATGAGCTTCGTGGAGCGTAGCGGAACGTAGCTCATAGCGCGTTGTTTAATATCAGGTGATTGTGTCTCCTTCATTTGTCTCTTTTGCTTGTCGACGTTGGGTCTTTTTACTTGTAGCAAGCCGGAAGCTTTCGCCGTTCATCTCGAGTATGTGAACATGGTGGGTCAGCCGGTCTAGCAGTGCGCCGGTTAATCGTTCTGAGCCGAACACCGAGGTCCATTCATCGAACGGTAGATTGCTGGTGAGCAGAGTTGCGCCGCGCTCATAACGTTGGCTGAACACCTCAAATAGCAGCTCAGACCCCACAGCTGTAAATGGCACATAACCCAACTCATCGATGATCAGGAGCTTGACGGTGTTGAGATGCTTTTGCAGGGCACGCAGGCGACGTTCATCTCGGGCTTCCATAAGTTCATGCACGAGTGCGGCAGCGGTTGTGAAGGCAACGCTGTAGCCTTTTTGGCATGCCGCCAGCCCCAATGCCAAGGCGACATGGGTTTTGCCGGTGCCTGAGGGGCCAAGTGCAATGCAGTTATGACGCGTATCTATCCATTGGCAGCGCGACAGTTCGAGCACTAAGGATTTGTTTAGTGAAGGCTGAGCCGTGAAGTCGAATGTGTCGAAGCTTTTGGTCTGTGGAAAGCGCGCCAACCGGATGCGACGCTCGACATTACGCCGTTCACGTTCAATGCGTTCCAACTCGCACAGGCGCAACAGATAGCGGGGATAGTCGGCGTGATCCCGGGCTGATTCCAGCGCAACTTTCTCATACTCACGGGCAAAGGTAGGAAGCTTCAAGGCCTTGAGGTGATTGCCGAGCAACACTTGCGGTGCGACAGACGTCGATGTCTGGGTATCATGGGGCATGGTCATGCTGAAACTCCTGTTGTCTCCGGGGTGGAGGAGCCTGAGTTGGCAATCAGCCCGAGATAAGCTCGAGGGTTGGTTGTGCCGACGGTGGCAACGGGAAGATAGGGATAGAAGCTCAGATCAAGCCGGACTGGCCTGTGCTCCAATCTAGCCAGCAGCAACATCTTGACAGCATCAAAGCTGATGGCACCGAGTTGGAGGGCATGGGCAACAGCCTGCTCGACCTGATGCTGATGGAAGTTCTCCATCAAACGCAACACCTGAATGAACTCGCGGCGTCCGGCATTGCCCATCCGTAGTTCCATCAAGCGCCTGAGACGGTGAATGCACTCGGCGAGTTGCCAGTCATCAAGTGGTGCTGCCTGGTCAAGGGCTTTGCTCTTATGTTCAAGAAGCGCCAGATAGTGCAGCGGATTATAGATGAAATCGGCCGTATCATAACTGCGGGCGTGCATGGCGATGGTCTCGCCGCGACAGACAATCTCGACCCGGTCAACATATCCCTTGGCCAGAACCTCGTGATGACCATAACGCGTAGGCACTGAGTAATCATTGTTACGATAGCGAACCAGCGACAGGGACGATACACGGGTGGCAACCTTGTGGCAGGCATCATAGGGCGAAGACGGCAATGCCAAGAAAGTCGCAATATCCGCCTGCATCCGCTCGGAGATTGTGGTCATGTGACCGCGCAAAATCGCCTTGCCGCGCTTACTACAGGCAGCAAGGAACCGGGCATTCAATTCCTCAAAGGTCTCCGCAACTGGCAAAGGCGTCATAAAGTTGCGCCTGACATAGCCCACTAGACCTTCGACCTTACCCTTATCGTTGCCCTTGCCGGGTCGGCCAAAGCGGTCCTCAAACAGGTAGTGGCTCTGTAGTTCAGAAAACATCTGCGAGCGTAGCCGCTGTCCACCCTTGACAATCTTGGCCACTGCAAGCCGCGTGTTATCATAGAGGATCGACTGTGGCACACCGCCAAAATATGCAAACGCCGCGACATGGCCGTCGCAAAAAGCCTCCGCTGTCTCGGCGGGATATGCCTTGAAAAAGCAGCCGTCCGAATGCGGCAGATCCATGCAAAAATAGTGGAACCGCACCTTTTTGCCGCCGATGTAACCATCGGCTTCGCCAAAGTCTGCTTGTGCATGACCCGGACGATGGCTCAACGGCACAAACATCTCCCGCGACCGCAGCATCGTCGCTGCCACATACTCACGCACAATCGTATAACCGCCGGAATATCCCCGTTCATCGCGCAGTCGCTCAAAGATACGAAGGGCCGTATGACGCTGCTTCTTGTGAACGCTACGGTCGCCCTCCAAAACAGCATCAATCCATGCGGTATGCACTTCAAGCTTCTTCGAAGCCGGCCGCTCACGTCGTCGGTAACCCGGTGGAACTGAAAACTGCAGCATCTTGGCAATCGTGTTGCGGTGAATACCAAACTGCCTGGCGGCCTCACGACGGCTAACACCATCAACCATCACGGCACGTCTAATCTTGGCATAAAGTTCCACTGTAAACATCCTTCCAGCCCCTCAATGCCTGTATTTGACAAAGAGTAGGCCTAGCAGGACCGGTACACTTTTGCGCCGCCAAGACGCACCCAAAATGCCGGTTTAGTGGTACAATTTATCTCCGCCATTTAGAGCTGGAAAAGCGGCTGCTTCCAAATTTCGATGTGGTAACCCTGTTCCACCTTTGCGAATTCCGTACCGAAAAAAATGATGCGTATGGCGCTTTAACGGACCATCAGCTGCTGGACATGCTCACGGAAAAGACGCTGCCCGGTGGATATATCCTCTTTTATACAAAGAGCTTTGCCTTTGATTCTGCGCTCAAGATCATTAAAGAATGGGAGCTAGACAGCGGTGTTGAAGAGGTAGGCATGCACGAGTCGCTGCTCATCTATCGCAAGAAGTGATCGTGACTGACCTATAGCGGTTAGTGACTTGCCAGACATTCCAAATGCAGCGGGATCTTTAATGGCACTGTTCTTCCACCAAAGCTGATTTTGTGGCTGCCCCTGAAAACTCTGAAAAAGGGTTTTTATGGGCACCATGAACCAGATTTGAGCGACAGTTGCGCAAAATTAATGGTGTGTAAAAGGCCCATTTTGACCTGTTTTTCAAGCAATGTGAGTGGCGTTTCAACAAGAGTGATCCCGGTAGTCGATTAGCAGCGTTAAAACACGGGGTTAATATGCATCTAGTGCACTGACTCATTCAGAAGGTTCAG
>CAJBSR010000199.1 GCA_903958285.1 uncultured Sphingomonadales bacterium | reverse complement strand
CCCTGACCGGTGCCGTTGCTCCCTGAAAGTGTGCGCCCCACATGCCAATCCTGCTTTTTCTCGTCAGCCTTGTGGTCGCCCCGGCCGTTCTGACCTGGGCGCTGGTTCGCCTTGCCCTCTGGCGAAATGCAAATGCCAGTCGGGCGCAAGTGCTCAAGGCCAGCGTGCCGCTGGGCGCCATTGTGCCGCTTTTGCCATGGAGCGCTCTGGTGGCGCTTTCGGACGAGATCTATAACCCGTTGCTGATCGCCGTGATGGGAACCGCGCTGGCCGGTGTGGCAACAGGACTGTGCGTCGCGCTGCCGACCGGGCTGGCGCTGACGCGGCATCTTGGCCGCTAGATAACGGCATTGCGGTGACGGGTGCACTCATGTGCCCGGCCAAGCGCGGGCCGAAACCAAAAGGAGGCGGCGATGAGGGGAATTAAGTATACTGTCCCCGGAATTCCTTGGGGAGCCGAGGGGGGCATTAGAACCAAAAGGGAACAAATTCAGGTTCGCCGTCTTGATGCCTCGTTCGTTTCGCCATAGTCTCTTCGGATGGAGAGTGGGCCTCGTTATGGTGAATGGTAAACAATGAACGGCTTTGTATCGGTTTTCTCTGGTGCCGGGGGGTTGGACCTGGGCTTGGAACAAGCAGGCTGGGATTGCCTGTTTGCGACCGACCACGATGGTGCAGCGGTAGATACTCTTAGGCGCAATCAGGGATATGCCCTTGGCCAAGGCCGTAAAGCGCTAATCGATACGTACATTGAGCAAGCCGACATTCGACAACTCGCTGGCGCCGAAATGCTTGCGCAAATGGGCCTTAGTCGCGGCCAAGTGCCATTGCTGGCAGGGGGGCCCCCCTGTCAATCGTGGAGCAGTGGCGGACTTCAGCAGGGCTTCGACGACCCCCGCGGCCGGCTGGTTGATGATTATCTACGCATTGCCCGCGATATCGATGCCCGCTGGCTCCTGTTCGAGAATGTTCGGGGGCTGCTGACGGCACGCGGGCAGGATGGCGTGCCGGGCAGCGCTTTGGCACATGTCCGGAGCCGTCTCTTCGCGTGCGGCTGGCATTCCAAGGTAGCTTTGCTCAATGCAGCAGATTTTGGCGTCCCACAGCGACGCGTAAGGCTGATCTTGATCGGTCACCGCGTCGGAGACGAACCGCGCTTTCCTGCAGCCAGCCATTCGAGCGATCCAAATCAGGATTGCCGCCCTTGGATGACATTGGGCGAATGCCTCGACAGCCTTGGTCCGCTGGACGATTCGGAGATCATCAGGCCAACGGGCAAGATGGCGTTAGAGTTGGCGGATCTGCCCCCGGGGACGGGAGCCAAGAGCCAGGGCAAAAAGGAATCCACACGGCCCGGTGGCCATTGGGGATACAAGCAAGGCGCATTCATTGCGGATACGCTCAAGCCGGCTCGAACGGTTACAGCCAGTTCGCAGCAGGACTGGATTCGCGATCCGGTATTCGGTTTGCGCCGGCTCTGTCCTCGGGAATGTGCCGCGATCCAGTCGTTTCCTCCTGAATGGGAGATGGTCGGTAACCGTCAGGCGCAATATCGCCTTATTGGGAACGCAGTGCCCCCCAAGTTGGGTGCAGCGCTTGGACGTGTGCTCGCAGAGGCTCTGAACATGAACGTCGTCCCTCTGCAACCCACAGGAGAGACCAATCTCGCCCCTCTGCCGCCTGAACTTCAGTCTGCCATCGTGTATACAATGAAGGAAGAGAAGCGGAACGGAGCTTCGCGCAGGGCTGTAGGCAAGCGGTATGTCGGTGGGCCGCCTGTGGCAGTTGCAGCCATCTGATGCCGGATACCAAGCTCAAAAACTACCATCGCGCACAGTCTGAGGAAGCCAGACGCATCTACGTAGCTGGTCTAACTTCACCGCAGGCGTCTGATGATTGGCACATCGCTCACGTTTCCGCTCGCAGACAGGTTGTCGCCGCTCTTCGAGGCACCAAACTCTTACGGAGTATTCCCGAAGGGCTGGAAGCGAGTGGACTACACATGTTGGTGCTCCGGCACTTAATGGCCCCGCCAATCAGCCAAGACCAGTTCGCGCTTCTCTGTCCCCAGTATCCCAAGCGCAGCGAAAATACTGGT
>CAJBSR010000198.1 GCA_903958285.1 uncultured Sphingomonadales bacterium | reverse complement strand
GGATAAGGTCAGCGAGAACTTCCCGCACTTCTCACCCTGGATGGACGAACCCAGCTACAGCTGAGTTCGTCCCGCTGGGGAGAGGGTGTCAGCGGCAGCGGCGCTTCCGGTCGAGCTCACGCCCGACCAGGGCGCCTGCTGCGGCGCCCAATATGGTGCCTGTCCCACGTTCGCCGCGGGTATCGATCGCACGCCCGAGCAGAGCGCCACCGGCGGCCCCGACGACAAGGCCGACCGTGCCATCTGATTTGCGGCAGTAGGTGCGGCCGTCATCACCACGCCATTCGCGGTAACGGTGCCCGTCACGGGCTTCTGCAGGCGTCGTGACGGCCAAAGTCGGCAGTGTCATCGCCGCAGCCGAAAATGTCAGAAATATCTTACGCATACCAAAGCTCCTTTGCCTCTTTTCCAAGGACTAGAGCCATCATGGCGCAGATTATCTGAACCTTCGGCAACGAACATGCTGATTCGTCGCGTTTATTGCTCGCGTCGGGGTGGCCAGGGAATGAAGGAGGATGTGCGGCGCAGATAGGCGTCATAGTCCGGCCGGTTCTTCTTCAGGCGATGTTCCAGCATCGGCACGCCTGACACGCGTGTCAGGAGGAAGGTCAGGATCAGTGGCCCGATAATGGAATACAGGCCCGCCGTCGTTTCCGCCGCGACCAGCCAAATGCCCCACCAAGTGCAAACATCGCCGAAATAATTGGGATGACGGGTGTAGCGCCATAGTCCGGTGTCGAGCACCTTTCCGGCATTGGCGGGATTGGCGCGGAACGCCGTGAGCTGCGCGTCACCGATTGTTTCAAAAGCGATACCGGTGAGGGCGATGGCAATCCCAATCCAGCCAAGGACGCCAATGGACGCCGGTTCCGCGGAAATCTGCCCCAATTGCGCGGGCAGGCAGACGAGGATGAGCAGCACGCACTGCATGGCGAACACTTGCAGGAAGGAGGCTTTGGCAAAGCTCCAGCCCTTTTTATCCATCAGGCGACCGAGGATGGCGGCGTATCGTGGGTCCACCCCATGCCCACGCCAGCGCAAGAAGAGGTGAGAAGAAAGCCTCAGACCCCAAAGGGCTGTCAGCGCCAGCAGGATGCCGCTGCGGATGGGCGATCCATCCGTTAATAGCGCGGTGGTGCCCGCCAGGATCACCATGCCCAACGGCCAAAAGGCATCAATGACGGACACGTCGCGGATGCGGACGCAATAGGCCCACAGCGCGGTCATGGTGACGGCCAAAATGATGAAGTTGGTTATGAGCAATTGGGGTGCGGTCATTTCGTTTCTCCTCCGGAACGCCTTTTTCTATGTTTTGAATCGCGCGCCATTTCATCCACGATATCCCCGTTATCCACAGGTGCAACCATGCCATTTTGGTTTGACCGACTCAGCCAGTCATGAGAGCCTTCACTCATAGCCGGAACAAACAGTTCCTTGAGAAATCAGGAACTTGAAGTGAAGGCTTCGCCCAAGCAGACAGGTGGCTGAGCGCAAGCGATGCAAACCGGACGCAAGGGCAGGGTGTTCGCAAAGAGCTCCGCAACTCTGGCGCAAGCCATGTAGAAGCGGGATATCGGAGGGAACCCCGGGCGAACAGGAGGCCGCAAGGCAAATGTTCGCAAGCACGCAAAGGCGGTGCAGCAAGATGCGGACCGGTCGCAAGACCAGAAGCGGGAAGCCAAACCAACGAGCGTAGTGGGGGCCAGCGGCAACGCTGGCCCCCATTTGATTCTGCCGCCCGCGTCTCTGTCGGCACCTTGCGTGTTTCCCGCAGGATTGTGCAAACGGGACGTTAACCATTGTTGGTTACCTGCGGTTTTGTGATAGATTTCAGCATCCTTTCTGCCTTGTCTCCCATGGCCCTTGCTGTCCCGTTGCTGGCATCGGGTGTGGGTCTTCTGGCGATGCGGCTGCGCAGCACTGCAAAGGAGCTTGCGCGGCAGGGTGCCGAGGCGTCCTATCTCGCGCATCACGACATGCTCACGACGCTGCCAAACCGAAGGAAGCTGGAGGCAGAGCTGTTCGCCCATGCGCAGCGCGGCACCAAATCGGGTGAACGCCTGTCGGCCGCGGTCATTAATCTCGACCGGTTCAAGGACTTTAACGATACGCTTGGCCATCAAGCGGGAGACAACATCTTGCAGGGCGTGGCCTGCCGTCTGCGGGACGGATTGCTGAAGACGGATTTTGTGGCGCGGCTCGGATCGGACGAATTTGCCGTCCTCCGTCGCTGCGCTGCCCTTTCCGATGCGGACAGTCTCTCGCTCCAGATCATGGCGGCATTCGCCGAGCCTTTTGACGTCAACGGCCATGTTTTTGATCTCTCCGCTTCTGTCGGCGTGGCGACTGCGACATCAAATCGGGCGATGGAAGACCTGATCCGCGATGCTGACATCGCCATGCACGAGGCGAAAATCCGCAATCGCGGTGGTGTCATTCGCTTTGCCCCTGCCATGGCCGCGCAGATCGAAAGCCGCCGAGCGCTGGAAACGGATCTGCGCCATGCGATCTCTAAGGGGGAGCTTGTTCTCCATTATCAGCCGATCATTGATGCGGAGACAGGCCTGATTAGCTCGGTCGAAGCCTTGTTGCGCTGGACGTCGCCCAAGCATGGCAATGTCTCCCCCGACATCTTCGTGCCACTGGCTGAGAATTGCGGGCTGATGGCCGACATCGGACGGTTTGTGATTGATCAGGCGGTGCAGGATAGCCGCCGCTGGCCGGGTATTACGACGGCCATCAACGTTTCTGTCGTCCAGCTCAAATCCGCGTCGGTGCTCCAGGACCTGCTGGAGCCGACCCGCATCCACGGCGTATCACCGGCCAGCATCACGCTGGAAATCACCGAGTCCATTCTCATGACGAATGATCCGCGCACATTGCGGACGCTCGACATTCTGAAAGAACATGGCTTTGGCTTGTCGCTCGATGATTTCGGCACGGGCTATGCCAGCCTTGCCTACATCCGGGATTTTCCGTTCGATAAGCTCAAGATCGACCGCAGCTATGTGGCGGCTGTCGACGGTAATGCCCGTGGTGCAGAAATGATCCGGGCGATCGTCGGCTTTGGCCGCATCCTTGGGCGCGAGATCATTGCCGAAGGGGTTGAGACCGAAGCCGAACTCGCCGTTATGAAAGACGTCGGCGTCTCCCACCTTCAGGGCTTCCTCTTTTCTCGTCCGATGGCCGCCGCCCATATCGAGGCGCTAGTTGCGGCGAGCGAAAGCCTGTCGGACCTTCGCCCGACAGGTGCCCGCCCCATTCTGCGCCGTGTTTCTTAAGCCTTAAAGTCGCGCGCAATGGAGGACTTGGTCGTCTTCCCATAAGGCGGCATCAGGCCGGCAAGCTTGGACACATTGATCTTCGGCTGATGATACACGCTCTTGGCGTGGCTGAAGGTCTTGAACCCGTCCAGCCCATGATAAGACCCCATGCCCGATGGTCCGACACCGCCAAAGGGCAGGTCTTCCATTGATACGTGGAAAACGACATCGTTGACGGTGACGCCGCCCGAAATGGTGCGGTCCAGCACCGTGCGCTTCTCGCCGTCATCTTCGCCGAAATAATAGAGGCCCAGAGGCCGGTCATGGGCGTTCACATAAGCGATGGCCTCTTCGACACGCTCATAGGTCTTGATCGGCAGGACGGGTCCGAAAATCTCCTCCTGCATCACCTTCATGTCGTCGGTGGGGTTGCGGACGAGGTAAAGCGGCATCTTGTTGCCGTTGGATGCGGAAAAGTCCTCGTTGGCTGGGTTTACCTCGACAATTTCCGCACCCTTTTCCCGCGCGTCATCGAGATAGCTGTTCAGCCGGTCGCGATGACGGGCATTGATGACCGAGGTGTAGTCCGGATTGTCGAGCAGCGTCGGATACATGACCGACACGCTCTTTTGCAGCCCTGCAACGATCTCATTCTCTTGTTCCTTGGGCACCATCAGATAATCGGGCGCAAGGCAGATCTGGCCTGCGTTTAACATCTTGCCGAGTGCAATGCGTTGCGTGGCGGCTTCGATATTGGCGGACCGGCCAAGGATCGAGGGGGATTTACCGCCCAGCTCCAGTGTCACGGGCGTGAGATTGTCAGCCGCTGCATGGAGGATGTGCTTGCCCACGCCGGTCGCGCCCGTGAAGAGGATGTGATCGAACGGGAGGCCGGCAAAAGCCTGCCCAACGTCGGGGCCGCCCGAAAAGAAAGCTGCTTCTTCTTGCGAGAAATATTGCGGGCCGACTGTTTCAAACAGTTCGGCCACCGTCGGTGTATACTCGGACGATTTGACCATCACGCGGTTGCCGGCGGCAAAGGCGCCGGTCAGCGGGCCCATCGTCAGCTGCACAGGGAAGTTCCAGGGCGAGATGATCCCAATCACGCCCTTGGGCTGAAATTCAACCGCTGCCTTTGCACCCAGCAGGCCGAGCGGAAACTCCGCCTTCCGCTTTTCCGGCTTCATCCACTGGTCGACCTGCTTAATCGTTGCCTTGAGGACGCGGATGGAGGTGGTGATATCAGTCATCATCGACTGTTCATGGCTGCGATGGCCAAAGTCTTCCGACATGGCTTTGCAAAAAGCTTCCCCATGATCGACGAGCAGCGCAATGGCGCGCTTCAGCCGATCCTTGCGGACAGCGGCAGACACCGGCAGTTCGGCGGTAAAAGCAGCGCGCTGCGCGTTGAGCACGGCGAGCATCTGATCACGGGTGACGGCCATTCTTCAAAATCCTCTCGGTCTATTTTGCGAACATGATGGCGGGGCAGGGGGAGGCGCGCAATAGGTCAGTTGCGATTTAAGACGTGCTTTGTCTGTCTTGAGCAGATGGCCGCCAAAATACTGCCCGTCCAAGGCGTTAGAGCGTTCCCTGAAATGAGGGGAAGCCAAATGCATTTCCTTGCTGTATAGAGGAGATAGATCTGGTTGCCACGTGGTTGGTGCCGGACGGTTTTTCCGCCTGGTTGGGGTGTCTGTTGGGGGGTCGGCAAGGGCTGATCGTCGGTAGGATGCGACAGCCACACTGATATTGCGAGACACATGCCCTTTTCAAAACTTCCGCCCGCG
>CAJBSR010000197.1 GCA_903958285.1 uncultured Sphingomonadales bacterium | reverse complement strand
CGGTCGTGATTTGCGGACGTCGTCAGGAGCAACTCGACATTGCCAGCGCGCATATTGAAGGCGAGGGCGGCAAGGTTGAGGCGGTCCAACTCGATGTGACCGACTTTCCGGCCTTTGAGGGACTGATTCAGGATGTCGCCGCCCGCCATGGTCGGCTCGACATGCTCGTCAACAACGCCATGTCGGTCCACTATGCGCCGATCAGCAAGCTGACACTCGATCATTGGCGCAAGGACTTTGCCGTCAATACCGAAGCTGTCTTCGTGGGCACCAAGGCGGCGATGGCGGTGATGGCGAAGCAGGGCAAAGGCTCCATCGTCAACATCTCCTCGACGACGGGCATCCGCGCCATGGCCAATTATGCAAGCTATTCAGCCTCAAAGGCGGCGCTCATCCAGTTTACGGCAGTCGCCGCCATGGAAGGCGCCCTGCAGGGCATCCGGGTGAACGCCATCGTGCCGGGACAGGTCAACACGGCGGCCACGGCGGACTTCGCGCTGAAGGCCCCGGAACTGGCCGCCAAAACGGCGGGCGCCATCCCGATGGGGCGTGGCGGAAAGCCGGAAGAACTCGCGGAAGCGATCGTCTTCATGCTGTCCGACGCGGCGAGCTACATCACAGGCGTTGCGTTGCCGGTTGATGGAGGCAAGTCTGCCCAACTTTACATTCCGTCATGAGTGTAGCCGCCAACCCATTGGATTATAGCGGGAAGATAGTTCTCGTCACCGGTGGAGGTGTGGGCATTGGACGCGGTATTGCTGATGCTTTTGCCCAAGCGGGTGCAACGCTCATCATCGCGGAGATTGATCCGGCGCGGGCCGCGGATGTGCAGGCGGCGATCCCCGACGCGCATGTCGTGGTCTGCGATGTTCTGGACCGCACGACGCCTGCCTTGCTTGTCGAGAAGGTGAAGGCGGTGTCCGGCAAGCTCGACGTGCTCGTCAACAATGTCGGCCACTTCGTGCACGCCTTGCCATTCGATATGCTGGGCGGCGATCAGATCGACGAGATACTCGACGTCAATATCGGGCAGTTGCTGCGCATGACGAGCACGATGCTGCCCATGCTGCGGGCGGCAGCACCCGGCTCAAGCGTCATCAACGTCACCTCGATTGAAGCCTATCGCGGCATTCCCTATTGCAGCGTTTATGCCGCTGCGAAGGCAGGCATAACAGGCTTCACCAAAAGCCTTGCGCTGGAACTCGCGCCGGAAGGCATCCGCGTGAACGACATCGCGCCAGAGACGACCGATACGCCGCAGGTCGCGCTTGACGTCATGATCCCACCTGAAAACCGCGCGAACATGGACAAGTGGATCCCACTTGGCCGCTTCGGCACGCCGGACGACTGCGCCGGGGCCGCGCTCTACCTCGCCAGCCCGCTTGCGGCTTGGGTGACGGGCACGGCGATTCATGTTGACGGCGGGGCCTTGGCAGCGGCGGGCTGGACACGGACGCCCACGGGGGAATGGACCGTCGTCCCGATGGTGACAGGCAATGGCCTGAAGATCCCGGGGCGATGAATATGACCGCAGCGGAACTTGTTGATCTCGCCGCGCTGCGCCGCACGGCGGACCTATATGCGCAGGGGGCTGACCGGCGGGACAAGGCGCTCTGGGAAGCGGTGCTGGCCGATGATTGCGTGATTGAAGGCCCAGGCTTCACCATAGAGAGTCGGGCGGCCAATCTCGGCTCGATTGATGCGCTGGGCCAGATGTTCCGGGCGACGGTCCACCGGGTCCATAATCAGATCGCAACCGTCACCGGCGACGAGGCGACCGGCGAAACCTATTGCACCGCAGACCATTTGCTCAACGATACGGACAGCGTGCTCGTCTGGACGATCCGCTATCTTGATCGCTGGCGGCGGGAGGATGGCCGATGGCGCTTCACGCATCGCAAGCTGATCGTTGAATGGGAAGAAATACGCGCCGTAACGGTGAAGGACGCCGCAAGCGCAGGAGAGGGTAAAACATCATGAAGATACTCGTTGTCGGCGGCACAGGCGCGCTTGGCGGGCACTGCGCCATTCATCTCGCCTCCAAGGGACATGACGTCTCAGTGGGCGGGCGGAACCCTGCCAATCCAGCCACGCCTATGGCCGCGATGCCCTTCGTGCAGGGTGATTATGTTGCGGGCGATTACACGCCTGAGAAGCTGGCAGGATTTGACTGGGTGGTTTTCGCCGCCGGCAATGATCCGCGCCACGTGCCGCAGGGCGCAGACTTTGCCGAGTTCTTGATAAAGGCCAATCATGAGGCTGTGCCCGCCTTTTTCGCCGCCTGTCGCGCGGCCGGCGTGAAGCGCGCCATTCAGTTGGGCAGCTATTATCATCAGGCAGCGCCAGAGCTTTTAGAGGGCAATGGCTATATCCGGTCCCGCAAGGCGGCGTGCGAAGGTGCGCGGGCGCAATCGGCGCCGGGCTTTGATGCTATCAGCGTCAATGCCCCCTTCATGGTCGGCAGCGTGCCCGGCCTGCCCAGCATGATCTTCGATCCCTATGTCCAATGGGCACAGGGCAAAATCCCCATTCCGCATTTCGGGCCGGCAGGCGGCACAAACTTCATGTCGTTCCTGTCGCTCTCTGAAGCGATTGAGGGCGCGCTGGAGCGGGGGGAGAGCGGCAAGGCCTATCTGGTGGGGGATGAGAATTTGACCTTCACCCAATATTTCCAACTGTTCTTCGACGCCGTTGGGTCTGACGTGACCGTGGAGGAGCGGGATGAGGAAAATCCGCTGTTGCCTGATATTGCCATCCCGCAGGGGCGCGGCAATTGGGTACGCGTCAATCCAGATCCGGCAGAGGTCGCGCTGCTTGGTTATAGGCGTCATGATGTTGCCAATGCCGTGGCCGACGTGGCGGCGCAGTTCCGCACATGAGCGTTGCCGTCATCACCGGAGCGGCCAGCGGGATCGGCGCCGGACTTGCGCGGGAAGCTGCGCGCCGGGGCATGAAGGTCGTGCTTGCCGACCGGGATGCGGCACAGCTTAAGGCCGTTGCGGACGCTATTGGAGACGCAGCACTAGCCGTGCCAACTGATGTGACGGACCCCGCCGCGCTCGAGGCGCTGGCGGAGGCGGCTTATGCTGCGCACGGGCAGGTTGATCTGCTGTTCAACAATGCAGGCGTCCTGTCGACCGGCTTTAGTTGGGAGATCAGCGCCAAGGCTTGGCAGACATCGCTCGACGTCAATATCGGCGGTATCGTAAATGGCCTGAGGGCCTTTGTGCCCCGCCTGCTCGCGGCAGACCGGCCGGCGCGCATCATCAATACAGCGTCGGTGGGCGGGTTCCTTCCCGCGCCGCTGATGGCACCCTATTCGGCGACCAAATTTGCCACTGTCGCGCTTACGGAATCGTTGGCGGGGGAACTGGCCATTCTCAACAGCAAGGTTCAGGTGTCGCTGCTCGCACCGGGCCCCGTGAAGTCAGACATTTTCCGCGAAGCGCCCAGCGCCGCGTCCAAAGGCTTTCACGACGCGATGGTCGGGATGCTTGAAGAAAACGGGCTGACACCTGATGAATTTGCGCCATTGGTGCTCGATGCCGTGGCGCGGGGCGATTATTGGATCATTCCACAACCCGAAGCGCTGGACGATGGGTTTGCCGCGCGCAATGCCCGCATCACATCGCGCCAGCCGCCACAATTTTACCTGACAGGTGATGACGTATGACACAGAATTGGGACAAGGAAGTCGACACGCTGGTCGTGGGGTCAGGCGCAGGTGGGCTGCTCTCTGCGCTCGTCGCGGCGGACAATCATGCCGATGTGCTCGTGATCGAGAAGGAAGCGCAATGGGGCGGGACCTCTGCGACCTCGGGCGCGGGCATCTGGATCCCCAATAGTGATCAGGCGCGCGCCGCAGGCTTTGAAGACAATGTGGACGACGCGTTCAAATATGTCCGCGCCCTGTCCAAGGAAAATGTGCCGGATGCCAACATCCGGGCGTTCGTGGAAAATGCCTCACCCATGCTCCGCTGGGTCACGAACAACACCGAAATCAGCTATCAGGCCTTTCCTTATCCCGATTATCACGCTGAAAATCCGGGCGGCAGCCCGACCGGTTATCGCACCCATATGCCTTTGCCAATTGATGGTAAGAAGCTGGGTAAAGATGTTGAAAATCTTCGCTTTGCATCGCCCGCGGCCAGCCTGTTCGGCTATCTGAACTGGCACTTTGATGAAACCTATATCATCCTGTTCCGCGCGCCGGGCTGGTGGTGGCATCTGACCAAGAGCCTTGCGCGATATTGGTTTGATTGGCCGTTCCGCTTCAAGTCGCGCAAAGACCGTCGGCTGACCCTAGGCAATGCTTTGTTGGGCGGGCTGCGTCTGGCGATCAATGAAAAGAAGGTCCCCCTCTGGCTGGAAAGCCCTCTGGAAGAGCTGATCACAGAGAAGGGCAAGGTCACCGGCGCCATCGTCCGCCATGAGGGCAAGAGTCTGCGTATCCGCGCGAAGAAAGGCATTGTTCTCGCCGCCGGTGGTTTCGACAAGAACCAGATGATGCGCGATGAGAATGCGCCGCTTTATCGCAATGCCAATTACTCGGGTGGGACAGGCGGCAATACCGGCGACAGCATCCGCGCGGGAACGGCGATTGGCGCCGATACTCTCAACATGCAGTCCGCCTGGGCCGCTCCTGTCTTTTACGTGCCGGGAGAAGATCGCGGGCGGCTGTGTACTATTGAACGCGCGCTGCCCGGTTGCATGATGGTCAACCAGAAGGGGGAGCGGTATCTGAACGAAGCAGCGTCCTATCACATCGTTGGCCAGCAAATGGCCCGTCGCGCGGCGGAACATGGCGATGCGAACCCCACTTGGTTCGTCTTTGACCATAAGTACCGGCACAATTATCCGGTCGGCCCGCTCTATCCGATCATGCCTGATTGGATGCAGCGTGGCGAAGTGCGTGGCATTTTGAAGAAGGGCCGGACGATTGAGGAACTGGCCGCCAATATGGGCGTGCCGGTCGATACGCTCGCGTCCACCGTCGCTCGCTTCAACGAACATGCTGTGAAGGGCGAAGATCCTGATTTTCACCGCGGGGAGGCCGCCTATGACAAGATGTACGGCGATCCGCGCGTCGGCCCGAACCCTTGCC
The DNA here is from genome assembly GCA_903958285.1 of uncultured Sphingomonadales bacterium. GTDB lineage: Bacteria > Pseudomonadota > Alphaproteobacteria > Sphingomonadales > Sphingomonadaceae > Aquisediminimonas. The sequence goes on along the minus strand of CAJBSR010000197.1, from coordinate 5,125 downwards.
TTGCGCCCCTTGCCAAGGGTCCATTTTACGCGATGCCGATCTATCCGGGCGATATCGGCACCAATGGCGGCTTGCTGACCGATGACAAGGCCCGCGTGCTGGATGCCAAGGGCAAGCCCATCTCCGGGCTCTATGCGGTCGGCAACAATGCGGCTTCGGCGATGGGCGAGAGCTATCCGGGCGCAGGTGTCACCATCGGGCCAGCGATGACCTTTGGCTATATCGCGGCGCGCCACATGACAGGAGCGAATGATTGATGGGACGTTTTGACGGCAAGGCGGCCATTGTCACGGGTGCGGGTCGCGGCATTGGCCGCGCGATTGTGGAACGCCTGATGGCCGATGGTGCCAAAGTGGCGGCCCTTGATATGAACATTGAGGACGCCAAGGCCAGCGGGGCCGCCCTTGCGCTCCCGTGCAATGTCGCGGACTCCGCGTCTGTTGTCGCCGCTGTCCGCACCGCGCGGGCTGAATTTGGCAGGCTCGATATTGCGGTCAATAACGCTGGGATCGGGCAGGCGGCCAAGGACGGGTCCGAGCAGTTTTACGGCGCCATGGCCAAAAGGAATGAGGAACTCGCCGCGACCGGCCAGTCCGACGTGATCGTCGATCAGCTCATCCATATGGAAGATGATGGCTGGGCCTCCGTCATGGCCGTCAACATCAACGGGCCCTTTTATGTGTCCCGTGAATTCGCCCGTGTGTTGGCTGAAGATGGCAATGCCGGGTCGATCATCAACATCAGCTCGACCAGCGCGCAATCAGGGGAAGGCTCCCCACATTATGTGACGTCCAAGGCGGCGATCATCGGCTTGACGCGGCAATTGGCGCGTGAACTCGCACCGCGCAAAATCCGCGTCAACGCCGTCGCACCGGGGCCGACCAATACGCCCGTTATGGCGGGCATTCCCGACGAATGGATCAAGTCGATGGAAGCGAGCATTCCGCTTGGCCGCATGGCGAACCCGAGCGAAATTGCCGCCGCCGTTGCTTATCTGGCGAGCGATGATGCTAGCTTCGTCAACGGCTCTGTGCTGGTGGCCAATGGGGCAAGCTATTACTTCTGAGTACTGCGCACCTGCACCAGTCCGCCCAGCATCCCGGCATAAAAGTCTCCGTTCGGGGCGATGGACATGGATGCCCAATTGTTATCAAACTGCCTGCCAATGCCGGTTGGGATTTTGACGACCTGCTTCCCGGTTTTGAAATCGAGGCCGACGATGGACCATTGCTGCGTCTGATTGCCAGCAGCATCCTTTACAAGGTCAAAGCTGTAAAAATAGGCAATCCCGCTCTCCGCCGATAATTTGGGGACCACGGAGGGTACTTTGAGCGGTGAGGTCCAGACTGTGTCACATCCGCTTTCATCCGCCCGGACATCGACGCGGACAACGCCGCCTGCAATGGCGCCCCAGTCCGTCTGTTCATGCGCGCTTTTGAAGCCGGCATTGTTTTCCAGAATGATAGACCTGCCCCAGCCAATCATGCTGTTGTCCGTGGCACTGGCCGATTCAGAAAAGACCGGAACGGTGCAGACGCGGCTGCCATCTCCACGCTTCAAGACGACGATGTTGATGCGTCCATCGGCGTTGTCGGCAAAGGTGATCCATTGACTGCCCAGCAGGGTAGGGGTTGTGCCACTGCCTTGGTTTATCGATCCGATCTTGCGCGCTGTCCCCCGATCATAGGCGGAGCGCCATAACTGCATCGGGCGGCCATTGGTATCTGCTATGAAAGCATATTGAGCGTGGTCCGACAGCACGTAGACAGCGCGACTGTCCATGGCGAGGGCGTTTTGAATTTCCTCATGCTTTAGCTTGATGACGGCAACTTTGCCCGTGTTCGGGTCCAGCGTGCCAAGGCGTCCGTTGCGCGTTGTCCACCAATAGCGACCTTGGTGGTCGGGCATCACCGTTGTTATCTTGTCGCATTCCCCTTTGGGGAACCAGTTGTTCCAGCTGAGGCAATTGGTCGGCACATAGGGCTTAAGGTCCCATTCCTTGTCGACCTTGAACGCCCATTTTCCGTCTGTCTGCGTCGCGTCCAGTCGCTGAACAACCCACTCACTATTCGCGAAGACCAGACGGTCCTTATTGTCGAGGAACAGATAGGCCCCGCCGGAACTGTCCCCCATCATGATGCCCATGTCGCGCTTTACCAAGGCCTCGAAGGAACTCGGCCGGATCGGCAAATCAAAATGGGCAAGGGCTTCCAATGTTGTCGGGTCGAGAAGCACCATGCGAAATCCTGTCAGACCGCCGCACATCACCACAGGCTTGCCATCCGACCGATACACAAAGGTGGAGCATTGACGCGGAAGCCCGTTGCCTGCGCGGCGACTGCGCACCTCAAGTTTGCCGCCAAAAGGTCCCGCGGCTGGATGCGTGTCGGATTGTCCTCCGTCGCCATGCATGGTGCCATTTGCACCGGCTGCGAGATAGGGATTTGTGTTGAAGCTGCCGGCAATGGGCGCCGGTGTGAAGTCCTTCGCCCAACTGATTTGCGCTCGGGTTGCACCGTCGATCGGCCGTGGTTCTGCGATTTCACGATTGGCATTTGTCCAAAGGCCGACGCCGGCTGCCCCGATGGCTGCCGCTATCAGGAGCCCGATGTTCGTTTTGCGCATCAGTCCGCCCGCACCTTTACCTTCGGCGCCGCAGCCCCCCGGCGCATGGCGTTGAGGAAGCCCTCCAGCGGGGCAGGCTCGGCCACGGGGCCGCCGTGATCACCCTCGCGAGCCCAATATTCGGCATAGCTGGGGAACAGCTTGTGGAAGTTCCCTTCCACCCAGTCTGTGCCCGGCCAGCGCATCTTGTTGAGGCCGACGGGCGGCTTGTTGAGGTCCGTCGCATACCAATAGAGTGGCAGGCGGCGGGCGAAATGCCAGCGCCCATCCTGCCGCACATAGTCGTCGACATACATCATCTGCATGATGACCCATTCATCCGCCCCGCCTTCGACCGGCGTTTCATGCTCATTCTTGGAATAGACGACGCCGTGTGCGTGGTCGGCATCGTCAAACTCGATCACATGCCCGCCGATATGGTGTGACGTGCCCGTGAAGGGGGAGCGCAAGGTGCGGTCCATATAAGCCCGCAGGGCCGCGCGACCCGACGCGTCTTTGCCGACGCGGACATCGGCAGGGAAGAGCGAGACCATCGCGTCCATATCACGCATGTCGAGCGCGAGCGCATATTTGGCCGGCAGCTGGCGGATCGCGTCGAGCGATTCCAGCCGGTCGATGCGGGCTTCAAGAGAGGTCATTCCGGCATATCTCCTATCGGGCGTCATTGCGCGGCCACAGCCTTGGCCAGAAATTGGACCCTAGCACCTTGGGTCAGTGAGAGCGATTTGCCCTCTTGATGCGCAGTTATGTGGCTTTTCGGTTACGCTATCAATGCAATTTTTGTTGTGCAGCGTCGATATACGTAGCATATTGCGGAGAATAAATACGCATATGCCAATCGTTTGCAAATGTGAAACTCATAGGGAGGTCGATATGAAGGCTCTTCGTTTAGCAACTCTACTCGCCAGCACGGCAATGGCCATGCCCGCCATTGCACAGGACAGTGCAGCTGAGGATACCGGCGGCATCGGGGACATCGTCGTGACCGCGCAAAAGCGTGCTGAAAACGTTCAGGATGTTCCGCTCGCCATTTCGGCGGTCAGCAGCGAATATCTGGAAGCGCGCGACATCAGCTCGATTGACCGGTTGGGCTCGATCGCGCCGAACGTGAAGATTGAGCGCGCGCCGTCGAACAAGACGATCTCGCAGATCGCCATTCGTGGTTCGGTCACGATCAACCCTGCTGTCACTTGGGAACCGGCGGTCGGCCTCTACCTTGATGGCGTTTACATCGCCAAGGCGCAGGGCTCGATCTTTGACGTGGCGGATCTGGAGCGTGTGGAAGTGCTGCGCGGGCCGCAGGGCACGCTCTATGGCCGCAACGCGCTGGCCGGTGCCGTCAACCTCGTCACCAAGAAGCCAACAGGCGAAGCGGGTGGCTCGGCTGAAATCAGCTATGGCAATTATGATTATTGGAAGGGCAAGGCGATCCTGAACCTGCCGGCCATGGGCGCACTGTCCATGAAGGTCTCCGGCCAGATCCAGAAGCGCGACGGCTTTGTGAAGGTCGGGCCAAACCCGTTCCCACAGGCGTTCCTCGCACGGCCGAACTCGGTGTCCGATCTAGGCAATCTGAATGGCAAGTCGGGCATGATCCAGCTGCGGCTGAAGCCGGAAGGCAATTTCACGGCGGACTATCAGTTTGATTATAGCCGCTACAACCAGCGGACCGATTTCTCGCAGCTGGTGAGTGTGTTGCCGAACAGCCTGTTCACGGATCCGGCGATCCTCGCGGCCATCGCGCCGCTCGGCCTCTACGCCAATCCAAACCGCCAGAGCACGGCCAGCGTCGATGCCAATCCGCTTTATGAAAAGACGCGGACCTATGGCCACAGCCTGACCCTCGCGCTCGACATGGGGGCCTCGACGCTCAAGTCGATCAGCTCTTACCGCAATCTGCGCTGGCAGGATGCGGCGGACCTTGACGGTTCTCCGCTCGACATCGCGAACACGCAGCGCGACACGAGCTTCCACGCTTACAGCCAGGAGCTCCAGCTGACGGGCGACGCGATGGACAACCGGCTGAACTACGTGGTTGGCGCCTTCGCCTATAAGGAAAAGGCGGAAACGCTTGGGCCACAACGCTTCTTCGGTTTCCTCAATCAGGTTGGTGCACCGGGTGCGGCGGATCTCCAGTCCGATTATGGATCGCACACCAAAGCTTGGGCGCTCTATGCGCAGCTCGATTACCGGTTGACCGAGGCGCTGAAGATGACGCTCGGCGCACGTTACACCAATGAGGTGAAGGACATCCGCCGTAAGTTTGCGGTCGGTACGCCGCGCTTCACTCTGTTCGATGTGCCTTATGGCGGGGTGCCGGATGCGAAGTTCAACAACTTCAGCCCAACGGCCACGCTCAGCTATGAAGCCAGCGACAACGTCAACGTCTATGCCCGCTGGGCGCGCGGTTACAAGTCAGGCGGCTTTAATGGTGAGACAGATGTCGCAGGCCTGATTGGCCAGCCTTTCAACTGCACCTCCGCCCCTGGCAACGCGAGTG
>CAJBSR010000196.1 GCA_903958285.1 uncultured Sphingomonadales bacterium | reverse complement strand
CGAGGCGGACAAGGTTGCGGTCAAAAGCTTTGAACGTGTCCGAATAGGCGCCGTCCTTCATCGCCTTGACCGCGACATTCTTGCCTGCGCTGTCAAAGCTCCAGCTGTGATAGCGGCAGACATGCAGCCGCCCGCTGCCCGTCCGCTTGTGGCAGATGAGCGCGCCTTTGTGCGTACAGGCGTTGATATAGGCGCCAAGCGCGCCTTCCCCATCACGCATCACGACGACAGGCACGCGGCCGACAGTGGTCGTCAGATAATCATGCGGATTGGGCAACTGGCTTGCCACGCCGAGAAAGACCCAGCCGCCTTCAAAGACATGCCGCATCTCCAGGTCAAAGACCTCTTGCGCCGTAAACGCCCGTTTGTGCACGCTGAACCAGCCGTCATCGATGCGATCATCGACAAGAGCCTTCACCTCTTCCCATATCATGGCTTGCATCTTACGCTCCATTCCCGGAAGCGCAATGATACGCGACACATACAATATGGGAGAGTTTCACCATGTCATCCGCCCTCGACGCGTTGATCGCGGCCTTCCCCCATAATCCACCCGAAACCGAAATCAGCGATAAATATTTTGGCGACTGGCTGATGCGCGCCGCGCCGGGCGTCAAGCCGCTCGCATTGTTCCGACCACGTTCCACGCAAGAGGTGTCGGACGCGATGAAGATCGCAACCGCGCATCGCATCCCCGTGGTGCCGCAAGGCGGGCTGACGGGATTGACCGGCGGGACCGTGCCGAACGAGGGCGCGCTGCTGATCTCGATGGAGCGGATGAACAAGATCGAAGCGGTGGACCCCGTCTCGCAGACGCTGACGACGCAGGCGGGCGTCCCGCTGGAAGCCATCCAGATTGCCGCGGACGCCGCCGGCATGCTCTTTCCGCTCGATATCGGCTCGCGCGGCACCTGTCAGATCGGCGGCAACCTTTCGACCAATGCCGGCGGGAACCGGGTGCTGCGCTATGGCATGGCCCGCGCCATGGTGCTCGGGCTGGAGGCCGTACTTGCCGACGGCACCATCGTCTCGTCGATGAACCAGATGCTGAAGAACAACGCCGCCTATGATCTCAAACAGATCTTCATAGGCAGCGAAGGGACATTGGGCATTATCACCCGCGTCGTGCTGCGCATGGCGCCCAAGCCACGCAGTGTGGCAACCTCCTTAGCCAGCTTTGCCGACTATGCGGGTGTTGAACGTTTCCTTGGTCTGGCGCGCGAACGACTGGGAGATAGCCTGTCGGCATTCGAGGTGATGTGGCCCGAATTCTATGTCCGCGCCGCCGCCAAGCAGTCCGCCCCACCACCACTTGCACCTGGTGCGGGCTGCTATGTCATCACCGAAGTGTCATCCTCTGGCGAACAGGCCGAGGCGGAACTGTCCGCCTTCCTTGAAGCCGCCTTTGAACAAGGTCTGGCTGAGGACGCCGTGCTCGCCCAATCGGTTCAGCAGACGCGCGCCATCTGGTCGGTGCGCGACATGGGCGGGGAACTGATCCAAGCCTTCAACCCGGTCGGCAATTTCGACATCAGCGTGCCCACCAGCCGCATCGGCGCGTTCGTGGAGAATTGCACCGCAGCCCTAGAAGCACGCTGGCCGGGGACGACGCAAATCTATTTCGGCCATGTCTGCGACGGCAACGTCCACCTGATCGCAGGCGGCTTTGGTCCGGGCGATCTGCTGGCGGTGGAAGAAGCGGTGTACGAAGTCGCGCAGACGCTCGACGGATCGATCTCCGCCGAACATGGCATTGGCCTTCACAAGCGCGACTTCCTCCACCTCTCCCGCAGCACAGATGAGATCGCCACCATGCGCCGCCTTAAAGCGGCCTTTGATCCGATGGGCCTCCTCAATCCGGGCAAGGTGCTGGTTTAGATCACGCCCTTCTCAACCATGGCATCGAGGTCCGCTGCACCAAGGCCCAGCAACTCGCCATAAATCTCCGCATTATGCTGCCCGACCTTGGACGGTGCTGCACGCCGGACACTGCCAGGGGTGGCGGAGAATTTGGGGAAGCTCGACTGCATCTTGAGCGGGCCGAAGCGTTCTGTTTCCACCTCGATGATCGCTTCGCGCGCCTGAAAATGCGGGTCTTCCAGCATGTCCGGCGCACGGTAGACGCGACCGGCGGGGATGGAGTGTTCGATCATCAGCGCGTCGACGTCATCAACAGTCAGCGTCTTGGTCCAATCGTTGATGAGCGCATCCAGCTCATCCTGATTTTCGCCGCGCGCCAGATGCGTCGCATAGCGCGGGTCATCGCCCAATTCGGGACGGCCCATCGCATCGGCCAGCCGCTTCCAGAGCGAGTCCTTATTGGCGCCGATCATGAACTCGCCGTCCTTGCAGCTATAGACGTTGGACGGAGCGATGCCCTTCAACACCGAGCCTGAGCGTTCGCGGATCAGGCCCATGCGGTCATATTCAGGCACCAGCCCTTCCATCACCTGCAGCACGCTTTCATAAAGCGCCGCATCAATGACCTGGCCCTTGCCGGAGCGGTCCCGCTCATGCAGCGCCGCCAACACGCCCATGCAACCATAGGTTGCCGTCAGCGTGTCGCCGATGGACACGCCCATGCGGCTGGGCGGGAGGTTTGGTTCCCCAACGATATAGCGCCAGCCACCCATCGCTTCCCCAATGCCGCCAAAGCCGGCGCGGTTGGAATAGGGGCCCGTCTGCCCATAGCCGGACATGCGCGCGATGATGAGTCCGGGGAATTCCGCCAGCAGAACGTCAGGCCCAAGGCCCCATTTCTCCATCGTGCCGGGCTTGAAATTCTCGATGAGAACATCGGCCTGCGCAATCAGCCGCTTCACCAGCGCCTGCCCTTCGGGCACGCGCAGATTGGCACTCACTGACCGCTTATTGCGGGCGATGACTTCCCATTGGACCTTTTGGTCGCCCTGCCCCCATTCGCGCATCGGATCGCCCGTGACCGGCGGTTCGACCTTGATCACGTCGGCACCCATGTCGCCAAGCAATTGTCCGCAAAAGGGCCCGGCCAGCAACTGGCCGAGTTCGACAACGCGAATGTCCTTCAATGCACCCGTGTTCACAACAGTCACTCTGCGGCCTCCAGATGCTGCCACACAGGCTGGACAGGCGCGGGCAGGCCCGTTTCTGCCAGACAATTGGCGCGCAGCACCTCAATGCCGGGGCCAGAGTTGAACAGCAGGAGTTCGCCACGCGACGCACGCATGTCAGCGCGCAGCTTATCGGTGGCCGCTGCATCCACGACGCCGGACGCATCGACAACCACGCCATAATCACGCGCACCTTCAGGCGTCACGAGACCCTGTGTGATCTCCTTGGCGACCAAGGCAGGGTCGCGCTCCAAAGCGTCGCCCCAGCCACCGCCGCCCCATGTGATGAAGTGCAGCTGATCATCGACCTGAACATCGATATCTTCGACCTTATTGCCGATGATGATCTGGGTGCCGTCCGCCTTTTCGAGGATCTTGCGCGCGCGCTTTCCGGGTTCACCGCCATTCACGCCCCAAGGGGGCACGAACCAGCGGTCATCATGGATGGAGATCGTGCCGGCCGACAGGAAACGATATGTCATGTGAATACCATTGCCGCCGCGATGCAGACCCGCACCGCCCGAGTCCGGCTCGGTCTCATAGCGTTCAATGATCATCGGGAAGTAACGTTCCAGAAACTCATTGGGCACGTTGGTGAAGCCCGGCCAGAGCGAGTGGCCGTCCGGCCCGTCGCCCAAGGGACGCCCCGGAATACCGCCAAAGCCGATCTGGAACAGCTGGAACCAGGCATTGCCCTTGCCCGGACGCTGATCATTGCCCGAATAGAACAGATGCGGCGACGAAGAGAAGCCAGCGGCGTTCAGGAATTCCGGCGTCTTCTGACCGAGCAGACCGCCCAATATGTCAAAGATGCGGCCCAAAGCATGGGTGCGGCCCGACAGTGCTGCCGGGAATTTCGGCTTCAGGAGCGACCCTTCTGGAATGCGGACATCGATGAGATCGTAGAAGCCGTCGTTGAACAGGATCTGCGGGTCGAAGACCATGATCATGTAGATGCCGAAGAACATCTTGAACATGTTCTCGTTCAGATAGAAGTTGATCGAAGCGATCGATTGCGGGTCGGTTCCGTCGAAATCGAGGATGACGACTTCGCCTTCGCGGCGCATCGTGCATTTGATGCGATAAGGGCCAAAGCCCATGCCGTCGTCGCAAATATAATCCTCAAAGCTCACCGGCTCTTCGCTGACGGCTTGAGACAACAGCGTCTTCATCGCGCGGTGGTTGCGCGCGAGAAGCTCCTGCGTGGCCGAGACATAGACGTCATCGCCAAAGCGCTCTGCCATTTCGACCACACGGCGGGCCGCCACACGGCAAGACGCGATGAGCGCGTTCAAATCGGCTGCACACCAGTCCGGCTTACGGGTCTGGTGCATGACGAGCTTCATCAGATCATCATTATACTCGCCCTTCTTCCAGATTTTAACGGGCGGAATGCGGACGCCTTCTTCGAAGATGGAGCGGGCGTTGATCGGCATGGAGCCGACGACCTTGCCGCCAATGTCGGACTGATGGCCGAACATCGAGGTATAGGCGATCAGGCGGCCGTCCTTGAACACGGGGAGCAGCACAAGCCAGTCGTTAGAGTGGCTCACCGCCCCGCCGACCGAATAAGGGTCAGACAGGAAGATCATGTCGCCGTCTTCGAGCGTGCCTTCATAATTGTCGAGGAAGCCACCGATGAAGCTGCCGAACTGGCCGACAATCATCTTGCCGGTGTGATCGGCGATCAGCGGGAAGGCATCGCCCTGTTCGCGGATACCAGGCGACATGGCGGTGCGCACAAGGGTGGCATCCATTTCAACGCGCGCATTGCGCAGCGCGTTTTCCATGATGTCGAGGGTGACCGGATCAATCGCCACTTTCTTGAATGGCGTCGTGTTGGTCTGAACGATTGTTGCAGGCATGGTTGTGTCCCTTTCGTCAGGCCAGATTGATGAGGATGTTGCCGACGTGGTCGACAGTGCCGACGCAATCGGATTCGATCAGCGTCGTGGAGTCCATTTCGCAAACAATGGCAGGCCCCGGGATGATGTCCCCCGCCTTCAGCAGGGCCCGGTCATAGATGACCGCTGCATGTTCGCGACCGTCCATCCAGAGCGTGTGATCCCGCAGCTTGGCCGCGGACGGATCTCCATTCCCCTTTTCAATCGGCGGCGAAGGCAGATCAAGCGCACGGCCCAAGGCCACGGCCCGCAGGTTCACAATCTCATGCGGGGTATCCATGTTGAAGGTGAAGAGGCGCTTATGCTCCTCATCAAAGCGGCCGAGAATGCCAGCAATGCCTTCCGCCGCAAGCAGATCAGCCGAGATCGTCAACGGCACTTCAAACGCCTGTCCGGCATAGCGGACATCGACTTCAAACGCGGTCGTGATCTCATCCGCCGGAACACCGTCGGACAGGAGTTCGCCCGTCACCTGCTCGGCCATTTCGGCGAGCACCGCGACCAGATCTTCCGGCTTAGTGTCCTGCGCCAGACGCGACCAGGAGCGGGCGGTTTCGGTCCGCATCCGCGTCGTCGCATCGCCCAGCGCACACAGCACGCCGGGGCTGACGGGAGAGATGGCGGGCCAGCTGCCCATCAGCTTGGCGACGGCATTCACGTGCAGCGGCCCTGCCCCGCCAAAGCCCATCAACGCGAAGTCGCGCGGAGCATAGCCTTGCTGGACGGAGATCATCCGCAAGGCGCCAAACATGTTTTCATTGACGATGTCGATGATGCCGCGCGCGGCTGCCATCAGGTCAATGCCAAGCGCGTCAGCGATGGTCTGGACAGCGGCCTTGGCGCCTGCGCGGTCGAGCTTGAAGGTGCCGCCGAGCAGATTTTCCGGCAGATAGCCGAGGACGACATTGGCATCGGTCACGGTCGGGGCGACGCCGCCTTTGCCGTACGCGACCGGCCCCGGCACGGCACCGGCGCTTTGCGGACCGACGCGCAGCGCGCGGGTGAGTTCCGGCACATAAGCAATGGAGCCACCACCTGCGCCGACCGTCTTCACATCGAGTGCCGAGGCACGGACGGAGAGATGGCCGACTTCGGTCGTGCGCTGACGGCGTGGCTCCAGATTTTCAATCAGAGCCACGTCTGTGCTGGTGCCGCCAACGTCGAGCGTCAGGATGTTCTTGATGCCCGCATTGCGGCCAACCCAGATGGCGCCGGTGACGCCACCTGCCGGACCCGACATCAGGATGCTGACGGGATGTTCTTCGGCCTTGGCCGCGCTCATCAGACCGCCATCGGACCGCAGCAGCGACAGCTTGCCCGTCATGCCTTCCTTGGCCAGGCGGTTGCGCAGGTTCGACACATATTTGCCGACGACCGGACGGACCGAGGCGTTGGCAACCGTCGTCAGCGTCCGCTCATATTCCTGCATTTCGGGCAGGACTTCATGGCTGAGCGAGACGGGGATGTCCGGCAGGACTTCGGCTGCGATCTTGCCGATGCGGGCTTCGTGCGCGCCGCTGGCATAGGCGTTGATCAGGCTGACCGTGATCGCCTCAACGCCCTGACCTTTCAAATAGGTCAGCTGGGTGCGGACATCGGCTTCGTCGAGCGGGCGGACTTCTTTGCCTTCCGCATTCATGCGGCCCTTGACGGTGACGGTGTTCTCCAGCGCGGCCAGCGGCTGTGGCTTGGGCCAGATGATCCATGCGGCCAGACCACCGGGCACGAAGCTGCGCGCGATCTGCATGATGTCGCGATAGCCTTCGGTGGTGACGAGGCCGACCTTGGCGCCCTTGCCTTCCAGCACGGCATTGGTCGCAACGGTCGTCCCGTGCAGGAAATAGTCGATCTGATTGGCGGCCACACCGGCATTCGCGCAGATGGCTGTCACGCCATTCAAAATGCCTTCAGAGGAATCATGCGGCGTCGATGGCGTCTTGTGCCGCCAAAATGCGCCGGTCGCTGTGTCGAACAGCAGGAGATCGGTAAACGTACCGCCGACATCCACACCCAAACGATAACCCATGGATCGAAAGTCCCTTCTTTATGCCTGTTTGGGGAAGGGCGGCGCTTTGGCCACCATGCCCGGAAGTGTGCGCTGCATGATCTCGCCCAGCCAATGATTGGCTGAAACGAGCGCGGAAAGATCAAGGCCGGTGCGCACGCCTGCGCGCTCCAGCATGTAAACGACGTCTTCGGTGGAGACATTGCCCGCAGCACCCGGAGCAAAAGGGCAGCCGCCCAGCCCGCCGATCGAGGCGTCGACCGCGACGGCACCCGCCGCAATCGCGGCCCACACATTGGCGAGCCCCGTGCCACGGGTATTATGGAAATGAACGCGGACCGGGATATGCGGAACGGCGGCCCGAACCTTAGCGACCAGCGCCGCGACCTGAGCCGGATTGCCGACGCCGATGGTATCAGCAAGGCCAATCTCGACAGGCCCGGCGTCCGCCAGCGCGACCGCCATGGCGACCACGCGGTCCTGCGCCACTTCGCCCTCAAACGGGCAGCCGAAAGAGGCGCCGATGGTCACCTGACCGGTCTTGCCCGCGGCCTGTGACAGCGCGATGATCTCTTGCGCCGCCGCAACCGATCCGTCGCTCGTCTGCCCCTGATTGGCCATGGCAAAGCCGTCGGTCGACACAGCGACTGCGCCCAGCTGGTCAATCCGTCCGGTGGCGAGCGCCCGCGTCGCACCGCGCGCATTCATGACAAGGCCGATAAAGGTCACGTCGTTGCGCTCGGGCAAGCCTTCACAGACCGCTTCGGCGTCCGCCATTTGCGGCACAGCCTTGGGGTTGACGAAGCTCGTCACCTCAATCCGGCGCGCGCCCGCTGCAATGGCCCGCTCAATCAGCGCGATCTTGTCCGCCGTTTCAATCAGCGTCTTTTCGTTCTGAAGGCCATCGCGCGGGGCGACTTCGACCATTTCGATCTGATCGGGACCCATTATTCGGCAGCCTGCTGAAACTCGGCGGTCAGGCCATGCGCATCGGCATAGGCATGATAGGCCCGCAAAATATGGCTTGTCATGATGGACTTGGCCCAAGCGCCATCGCGGCGGGCAAAGGCGGCAATCAGCTCGTCATGCTCACTGTGCGACCGGTGGAGGGCCTCGCGGCTATAGTGATGCGCCGTGCGCCAGACGACCGGCTGTTCAATCAACGTTCCCAGCAGCGACGCGAGCCGCCGCGATCCTGCCACTTCAAGAATGACGGCATGAAACTCCCGGTTGCCTTCCAAAAAGCCGCCAACGTCGGGCACGGGCTTCATGATCGCGTCGGCAATCTGGCGATTCGCATCACGAATGCGGGCCAGCGCGCCCTCCGTCATCTGGTCGGCGGCGCGCCGTGCCGCTTCGGCCTCCAAGATCGACCGCAGCTCAAAAGCATCGGCCACATCGTCCAAGGACCAATCCGCCACAAAGCTGCGCTGTGTGTCCGTACGCACAACAAGAAGGTCGGATTCCAGCCGCCGCAGCGCATCACGCACCGGGGTCCGCGAGACGCCACACTTCTCGGCGAGAGCCTCTTCCACGACCTGCGCACCCGCCGGCAGTTCGCCCGACAGAATCATGCTGCGGATGGCCTCAAAGGCGCGGTCGGAGGCGCGCGACATCTCTACTCCCAAAAAACTTGACCAGAGCTATTTGTATACATTATCCACTCTTCTCATCAAGTCGCGTTTAAAGGACGAGCCAAAAAGGGGCGCGGCAGCAAAGATCGGTCAGGGTTTGCGCTCATGACTGTATACAGGGAGATACCTAATGACGTTTTCAAAATGGCTTCTTATGTCCACCGCAGGCGCGATGACGTTCGCTGCCCCGGCCATGGCGCAAATGACAGACACAAGCGCGCCGCAGGCAGATGGCGAAGACGCGATCATCGTCACGGCCCGCCGCCAGAATGAGCGGCTGCAGGATGTTCCGGCCTCGGTTGCGGTCATCACCGCTGAAGTCATCGGTCGCACCGGTGCCACCAAGGCAGAAGACTTTGTTCGCCTGACGCCGGGCATCACGATCGTGACGGGCACCGCAGAAGCGGGCGACACGCAGATCAACATCCGCGGCATCAACGGCGCACGCGACGCGGAAAGCTCCGTGGCGCTCGTCGTCGACGGCATTTTGAAGACCAACACAGCCCAGCTCAACCAGCCGCAGGGTACGTTGCGTCAGGTTGAAATGCTCAAAGGTCCGCAGGGCGCCATTTATGGCCGCAACGCTGCGGCCGGAGCCATCGTCATCCAGACGCTAAAGCCGACTGACACGCTCACCGGTGCGGCCAAGCTGTCTTATGGTCAGTATAACACCTGGGAATCGACCGCGCACATTGCCGGGCCGCTCGGCGCGGGCGCAGGCTTCGTGCTCTCCGGCTATGCCAGCAAGTCGGATGGTTTTTACCGCAACGTCTTCACCGATTCGAAGACAGTCGATGACAAGCAGAACTGGGCCCTGGATGGCCGCGTCCTGATTGGCGACGGTGGCCCAACGCAGATCGACCTCAAGGCGCGCTATGCGGAATTCAGCGGCGCATCGCTGCCCTTCAATGCCGCCTTCCATCTGCCCAATTTCGCCGCCGCAAACCCCGCCTTCTACGAAGACGTGAACAAGCACCCGTTCAAATTCTACAACAACATCCGTCCGACCAACGACCAGACGAGCCTCGACTTCTCGGCGAAGCTCGATCACGAATTGTCGGACAGCCTGAAGCTTGTTGCCTGGGCGCTGTATTCCGACGTCGATCAGGATCTGGTGGCTGACGGCACGTCTGCCGACTTTGCCCGCTTCCTCGGCGCGGCCAACCCTGCCGGTCAGGCTGCGGTCAATGCCTGCTTTGCCAGCACAGCGGCCTTGACCGGTTATCCGGTCAACCAGCCGGGCGGCATCGGTGCGATCCCGGTTCCGTTCATCTTTGCACCGGCCAACGGCTCCACCTTTGGCCCCTATAGCCCCACCACCTGTGACGGGACGCAATATCAGGTCCGCAAGCAGACTGACTTCAGCACCGAATGGCGCCTGATGGGTGATGCCGGCAACATCAACTGGCAGTTGGGTGCCTATTACCTGCACATCAAGCGCACTGTGGGTGTCAGCCTTGGCGCCGACACCGGCAAAGGCGTGATTAAGGCGCTCTACAACGCGCCGACATCCACCAACCCGACAACGCTGCTTCTGGCCGACCGCTTCAACACCAACGTCTATGCAGCCTTTGGTGCGGTTGAATGGAAGGCCAGTGACAAGTTCGATGCCGGTGTTGCCGTGCGCTATGACGTGGAAGACCGCAAAGCCTCTTCGCTTGTCCCGACCGCGACCGATCCGTTCTCCGGTGGTCCGATCAACCCCGGCCAGGCCTTCGGTGCGCTGACGGACAAGAGCGCAAGCTTCAAGCAGTTCGAGCCGAAGGTGACGCTGAGCTACAAGCCCAATGATGACCTGAACATCTATGGCAACTGGGGCATCGGCTTCAAATCCGGCGGCTTCAACAACCAGGGGTCAGCCCAGCTGATCACCAACAGCTTCGTCAACTTCTTCGGCGCCAATGTGAAGGTGAACGACCAGTATAAGAAGGAATGGTCGAGCGCGTTTGAAGCAGGTGTGAAGGGCAATCTTGCCGATGGTGCGGTGACGTTTGATCTCGCGGGCTATTACACGCAGGTCCACGACATGCAGTTCTTCGAATTCTTCGTCGGCGGCTTCGGCCTGCTGCGCGTCGTGTCGAACATCGACCGTGTCGACCTGAAGGGCGTGGAACTCTCCACCACGGTCAAGCCAGTCCGCGGCGTCAAGCTGTTCGGTTCGTTCAACTACACCGACAGCAAGATCAAGCAGAACAGCTCACGCCCGTACACTGTCGGCAACAAGTCGCCCTACACGGCGGACTATACGCTGAACGTTGGTGTCGATCTGGACCATGCTGTTTCGGATGATCTGAAGATCGTCGGTCGTGTCGATTACCGCCTGACCGGCCCGACCTGGTTCCACACCGTGCAGAACCAGTCGATCCCGACGCTGTTCTCCGGCCTGCTGCCGGGCTCCGCACTCGCGCTTCCTGCCTTTGTCGGTGACGGCAAGTATGATGTCGCGAAGCGGAATTCCTTTGGCGTCATGAACGGGCGTATCGGTATCCAGTCGGACCGCTTCGGTCTGGCCGTGTTTGCCAACAACCTGCTCAACAAGCGCTATCTCAACGAAGTCATCACCGCCGTTGAATTTGGCGGATCGTTCATCACGCCGGGCACGCGTCGCCTGATCGGTGTGGAAGGCAGCGTGAAGTTCTAAAATAGAAGCGCCTTTGGCGTCGCAGAGGCCCCGTCCTGTCACCCGACAGGGCGGGGCTTTTGCATTTAGGGCGTTCCGTCGTCTGCGGCGTCCGCCTGTTCGGCGAGGTCCGCATCTTCCTCCGCAAATTCGCGCGCAATATCGGCATCCAGCTTATCCAGCGGCGCCTGTTTGAGCGCGCGGGTTTTGGCAAGCGCGCCTTCCACCGCCCAAGCCGCGGCCGCCGTTAGCGCAATCTTGCGACGGCTTTCCAGTGGCTCGGCTGCGGCCTTGGCCCGCTGCAGGGCCTCCTGTTCCTGACAGAAGGTTTCGGAAACGCGCATATCCCTGGATCCTATCGTTTCATATGTTCCAGACCGGCCACAACGCCGCTCTTTTCGGAAGGTTTGGAGGCATTGGACTTCGGCTTTTCCGCCTTGGGCTTGCGCACTTCGCGGTTCGATTTCTTCTGGGATTTAGCCATCATGATGTCCTTTCAGGAACGAGAGGCAGGCGCTGGTTCACGCCGCGGCAAAAAACGCGGCAACCGGTTTCAGGTCTTGGGACGGCGCGCCGCGCTCTTATGCGCAGGGCAGGCTTGCGCTCTGTGAAGCGTCAAAGCATCTGTAAGATATGGGCGCCAAACCCGGCCTTTACAAGACAGAGCGGGTTTCCCTCCAGCCGCGCGGCTTCAAGCGCCGCTGATGAACACGGATGTTTGGCCCTTGCATTGCCCCTCGCCACCCCTCACTTCATCATGGCATGGAAACATCTCTGCCGGTGTGAGTTAGAGTAACGGACAGATGAAGAAGAATCACCGCCGGAACATTCTTGTGGCCTTAGCCGCATTGGCCCTCGCCATCACCGGCTATTGGCTTTTTGCGCCCCGCGACCCGGAAGTGGCGACGCTCATTATCAAAAAGGCCCCGGCAGAGCGCATTCTTGCGGTGAACGGGCGGATCAGGCCACGCCTTCAGGTGGACATCAGCCCCTCGCTCGGCGGGGAACTGATTGCCTTGCCCTTTGATGTCGGAGACCGGGTGGCCGCCGGGCAAATAATTGCCAAGATTGACGATGCGCCTGAACAAGCGGCGATTGCCCAAGCCCAAGCCTCTGTTGCGACGCAACAGGCAACGCTGGCGCAGGCCCGGCGGGATTTGGCGCGGTTCGCAGCCCTTGGGCAGTTTTCGACCAAGCGAGAGGTTGAACAGCGGCGCCTGACTGTCGTGGAAGGAGAGCGCGAGCTCACCCGCCTTCGGGCTGCCGTTGTGCAGGCCAGTGAACTGCGTGACCGGCGTGTGCTGCGCGCGCCCTTTGCCGGAGTTATTCTGGAGCGACCGGTCGATCCCGGCCAGACCGTTGGGCTGGACAGCGTCATTTACCGTTTGGCTGACCTCGCAAGCCCGGAAATCAGTGTCGAGGTCGACGAGGTCTACGCTGCTGAAATCCGGCCGGGAATGGACGCAACGGTGGCCATGCCGGGGCAACAACGCCTGCTCAAAGCCAAGGTGCTGCATGTCGAGCCTCGCGTCGATCCGGCCACCGGCGCACGCGCGGTCCGCTTGGGCCTGATCGGAGGCACCGTAGACGCACCCTCCGGGCTGACTGTCACCGTCAATCTGCTCATTGAACGGCGGCAAGATGCCCTCAGTGTGCCGAGAAGCGCGCTGATCTCCTCGGGCGCGACCGCTAAGGTGCGTGTCATCGGCGCGGACAATGTCGTCACCGAACGTCCTGTCACCATCATCGACTGGCCGGCCGATTCGGTGATCGTCACCCGCGGGCTTCAGCCGGGCGCGCGGATATTGGCAGATCCGGGTTCGGCAGCACCGGGCGACAGGGTGCGGGTCAGCCCGTGAAATGACGCCCTATGCCGTCAAACTGGCCTTCCGGCATTTGTTCTCCCACCCCGGGCAGACCGCGTTACTGATGGCCGGAGTGGCGCTTGGCGTCAGCGTCTTCATTTTTATGAGCGCGCTGATTGGCGGGCTGGCAACTTTGCTGACGTTGCGCACCGTCGGCAGCATTCCGCACATTGTGCTGGAAATGCCAGACCGAGATCCGGCGGTTCTAAATGCAAATCCGGGTGCGCAAGTGGTGCTGCAAAAGGACCTCAGCCGCCGCGATCAGATCGCCATTTGGCAGCCGATGATCCCGATTATCGAAAAGACCGCCGGGGTGATCGCCGTCTCCCCGCAGATTAGAGGCTCTGCCTTTGTCGTGCGCGGGCAGGCCGTGTCGCCGGTCGGCGTTATCGGCACCATGGCGGGCAAATTGTCGGACATCGCCAATATTGACGCCGCAATTGTTGCGGGGTCCGGCAGCCTGCCGGCGGACGGCATTCTCATCGGCAGCGTTCTTGCGCGGGATTTGGGGCTTCGGGTGGGGCAGGTCGTGCAGCTGACTTCTGATCGCGGACGCTCCCGCAGCTTCAGGATTGGCGGGGTCTTCAGCTTGGGCATCGCCAGCGCGGATCGCCAGTCCATCTATATGAACTTCACGACGGCCAGAGCCCTGTTCGATCTGTCGACAGGCGTCTCGCGGATCGAAATCAAGGTGCGGCCCGCAACTGCCGCCCCGGGCATTGCGGAACGCCTCCGCCGCTCGACCGG
>CAJBSR010000195.1 GCA_903958285.1 uncultured Sphingomonadales bacterium | reverse complement strand
GGCACAGGATAGCCAGACCGTAGAACGGGACGTTCTCGATAAACTCGACAAAGGCCTTCTTCACGGCATCGAAAGAGCCGTAATGATCGAGATGCTCGGGATCGATATTGGTGACCACCGCAATGGTGCCGTCGAGGCGCAGGAAAGATCCGTCGCTCTCGTCGGCTTCCACGACCATCCAGTCACTGTCGCCCAGCCGCGCATTGGAACCGTAGCTGTTGATGATGCCGCCGTTGATGACGGTGGGGTCCACGCCGCCTGCGTCCAGCATGGCCGCGATCATCGAGGTGGTCGTCGTCTTACCGTGCGTGCCCGCGACCGCGACGGTCGATTTCAGCCGCATCAGTTCGGCCAACATTTCCGCACGGCGCACAATGGGGATGCGGCGCTCCAGCGCGGCTTCGACTTCTGGGTTCCCGCGCTTCACGGCTGTCGACGTGACGATCACTGCCGCATCACCGATGTTCTCAGCCGCATGGCCGATCATCACTTTGATGCCCTTCTTGCGAAGGCCTTCCACAACATAGCTCTCGGAAATGTCGGTGCCCTGCACCGAATAGCCAAGATTGTGCATCACCTCTGCAATGCCGGACATGCCGATGCCGCCAATGCCGATGAAATGAACGGTGCCAATGCTGGTCGGGACGGCCTTCATGCGCCAACTCCTGAGAGACGGGGGCTTTGCGCGGCAAGGCCGACCGCCTGAGGTGCGGCGGGCCGATCCAGATTTTCGACCATATCCGCCAGATCGCGTGTCGCATTGGGGCGGCCGACTGAACGCGCCCTTCCTGCCGCATTGGTCAACCCTTCAGGATCAAGGCCCAGTTTCTGCATCTGCTTGGCCAATTCCTTCGCCGTGAATTTCGATTGCGTGATGGATCGCGCGCCGCCTGCCGTCACAATCTCACGCGCATTTGCTGTCTGATGGTCATCTGTCGCACTCGGCAGCGGCACAAGGATCGCCGGACGACCAGCGCAAGTCAGTTCCGCCAGCGTCGAGGCCCCTGCCCGCGCAATCACTAAGTGAGCCCAAGCGAGCCGGTCCGGCAGGTCGTTGAGATAGGTTGCCAAGTCTGCTGCAATACCAAGGTTGGCATAATGCGCGCGGACACGGTCAATATCTTCCGCGCGACATTGCTGCGTCACTTGAAGACGGCGGCGCAGCGCGACCGGGAGCATCGCCAAGCCATCAGGCACGACATCGGACAGGACCGTCGCCCCTTGGCTGCCACCGACGACGAGGACCCGGAATACGCCCTCTTCACTCAGCGCGGGGAAAGGTTGTTCCCGAAGCGCGCAGACTTCAGCGCGAACGGGATTGCCGACCAGCCACGTCTTGCCGAGGTACTTTTCGGCCAGCCGTTCAATCTGCGGGAAAGACACAGCAATTGCATCGACGCGCGATGCGACGAGCCGGTTCACGCGACCAAGGACAGCGTTCTGTTCATGCACCGCCGTCCGGATGCCCGCGGACCGGGCGGCCAACAGGGCCGGAAATGCCGGATATCCGCCGAAGCCGATAACGGCGGCCGGCTGGAAGGTCTCAAACAGGCGCAGCGCCATCGTGCGGCCAGCCATAATGGCCTTTGCCCCGGCAAGCCAGGTCATCGGGTTCCTGGTGATCCGACCGGCGGGCAGAATATGCGTCTGCACGCCATCAAACAGGCCCGGAATGCGCGCGCCGCGTTCATCAGTAATCAGCGCGACGCGGTGCCCACGCCGTGTCAGTTCCTCAGCCAGCGCATGGGCGGGCATCATGTGGCCGCCGGTGCCGCCTGCGGCGAGAACGAAGTGCCGTTCGCTCATCGATTGCTCCACTTCACGACATAGGGTGAGCGCGTCAGATACGGGTTTTTCCGCGTAAAGGCGAGCAACAGGCCAAAGCCCATGCACAATGCAATCAACGATGAGCCGCCATAGCTGATGAACGGCAGCGTCATCCCCTTGGACGGCGCAATGCCGACATTGACCGCCATGTTGACCATGGCCTGCGCCGTGAATTGGGTGATCAGTCCGCCCGCCGCAAGAATGAGGAACGTGTCATCTTCATCCAGCAGCTTCACGAACACGCGAATAGCCATCGCGATAAAGATGCAAAGGATCGCGAGGCAGGCGAGCAGGCCGAACTCTTCCCCGATGACAGAGAAGATGTAGTCAGTATGGGCTTCCGGCAGGCGAAACTTAAGCTCTCCGCCTCCGGGCCCCGTGCCAAACAGGCCGCCTGCCGTGATCGTCGCGTGGGCGCTGTCCGTCTGGTAGGTATCCCCGCTCTGGAACAGGAAGTTATTGATGCGCTGCGTCGCGACGGGATAAAAGAGATAGGCCGCCGTAATACCGATGCCGCCAATGCCGGATAGGATGCCCACCGCGCGCCAGGACAGGCCCGTGATCATCACCATGGCGAACCACATCGAACAGAAGATAATCGTCTGGCCAAAGTCCGGCTGCAGCATGAGCAAGCCCGAGATAACGACGGTCACCGCGCCGGAGATCGGCACCACCGGCAAGCTCTTATCTTGTGATTTGAGCGAGAGCAGCCAGGCGATAGCGATGACATAGAACGGCTTCAGAAACTCAGACGGCTGGAACTGCGAAAACCCCACGCCCAACCAGCGGGTCGCACCATTGCGTTCAAATCCGACCAGAGGAACAAGCGCCAAGCAGATGGCGAAGAAGCACGCCATGGCGAGCCCAAAACGCCGCGCCAGAAGCTGCGGCATCATTGATGTGCCAATCATGATTGGCACCCCGATACACACCCACATCAACTGCCGCCAAAAGTAATGGAGCGGAGAAAGGGTAAAGCCGACGTCCGAATAACGGTGCGCAGAGGCGGGTGATGCGGCCGCAACAGCGATCAGGCCGATCGATAGCAGGATGATCACGAGCAGCAGCAGGACGCGGTCAATTTCCCAGAACCAAAGGCCCACGGCAGACCGGTCTGACCGGCCAAGTCGGGTCACACGCGGCTTTGCTGGCGCTGGCGTAGGCAGGCTGGGAATACCAGCGGTTGTCGTCGTCATGCGAGCGCCTCCACAGCAGCGCGGAAAGCATCTCCGCGCGCCTCATAATCCCGAAACTGATCAAACGATGCGCAGGCCGGAGAGAGCAAGACCGTCTCCCCCGAGTGTGCCGCAGCTGCCGCTTGCTTAACGGCGGACTCCATCGTGACGCTCTGCGTGACCGGCATGTGCGGCGCGAGAAGCTGCGCGAACATCGGCCCGGCCTCGCCAATGGTGTAAGCGGCCTTTACATTGCTGAAATGCGGAGCGCAGGCGTCCAGTTCATCAGTCTTAGCGAGGCCACCCAAGATCCAGTGCACGGCCGGATAGGCCGCAAGAGCGGGTGCCGTCGACGTCGGGTTGGTCGCCTTAGAGTCGTTGACGAAGAGCACTCCACCCCGGTCACGCACACGTTCCATGCGGTGGGGCAGGCCTCCAAAAGTCTTCAGGGCGGACGCGATCAAGTCAGCAGAAACACCAAGCGCTTCCGCCACCGCTCTGGCGCAGGCGACATTCTGCGCGTTATGTGGCCCCTGAAGCGACGGCCATTCCGATTGATCGCCAACATCCGTTGAGGCGACCCGATGCAACCGGTGGTTGATCCGACTGGCGATCATGCGCGAGGGATCATCCTCCGTTGCGATCACTGCGGTCTGATCGACATGCTGGAGCGTGAACAGCCGCTCTTTGGCTGCAGCGTAATCGGCAAATCCGTCATAGCGGTCGAGATGATCAGGCGTGACATTCGTCAGCACGGCAACGTCGCATGCAAGGCTATGCGTCAGATCAATCTGGTAGCTCGACAGTTCCAGCACATAGACGCCACCGCTCGGCAGCGCATCCTGTGTCAGGATCGGCAGGCCGATATTGCCGCCCATCGTTGTCGGAACGCCAGCGGACTTCAGGATGTGATGGATCAGTGCGGTTGTCGTCGATTTGCCGTTGGTGCCAGTGATGCCGACCACTTTGTGCGGCGGCAGCGTGGCCCGCGCCTCTGCGAACAATTCAATATCGCCGATAAGGGGAACTCCCGCTGCGCGGGCATGGCCTGCAATCGGATGGCGGTTGATCGGCACACCAGGCGAGACGACGACCCCATCATATCCGCTAAGGTCGGTCGTCAGCGGGTCGGCGAGTGTGACGGCCTCCGGCACCATTGCCCGCGCCTCTTCGCGTTCATCCCAAGCCAACACCTCCGCTCCACTCGCAACGAGAGCCGCAACAGTGGCAAGGCCCGACCTTGCGAGGCCGAGCACTGCGTAGCGTTTCCCGCGAAAGGCGTCGGATGTAATCATCTGAGCTTGAGCGTCGATAGACCGGCAAGGGCAAGGACAAAGGCGACAATCCAGAAGCGGATAACCACCGTCGGTTCAGACCAACCCAATTGTTCGAAATGATGGTGGATCGGCGCCATACGGAACACGCGGCGGCCCGTGCGCTTGAACCAGAACACCTGAATGACGACCGACATGGCCTCCACCACGAAAAGCCCACCTATGATCGCGAGGACAAACTCATGATGGGTGGTCACAGCAACCGTACCAAGTGCACCGCCCAAAGCGAGACTGCCCGTATCCCCCATGAACACAGCCGCAGGCGGCGCGTTGAACCAAAGGAAGGCGAGGCCCGCACCGACAACCGCACCGCACAGGATCGTCAAATCCCCGGCGCCTGCCACATAGGGAATGCCCAGATAGGCCGCATATTTCGCGTTACCGACCAAATAGGCGATCATCATAAAGGCGATGCACGATATGATGACTGGCATGGTGGCCAGTCCATCTAGCCCGTCCGTCAGGTTCACAGCATTCCCGAACGCCACAATGACGAACGCTCCGAAAACGATGTAGAACCAACCGATATCGGCCACTGGACCGTTGACGAACGGCAGATAAAGGTCGGTGTCGGAGTGAGAAACGATAAGCGCGGTCGCGAGGCCGGCAATTGTGAATTCCGCCAGAAGACGGGCTTTAGCCGACACGCCCTTGGCGCTCCGCTTCTTGACCTTGTCATAGTCGTCAAGAAAACCAATCAGCCCGAAACCGCCTGTGACCAGAACGCAGGCCCATACATATACATTGCGCAGGTCCATCCACAAAAGCAGCGATATTCCCACTGCAGTCAGGATCATCAGGCCGCCCATGGTCGGCGTGCCGACCTTTGCCAGATGCGTTTGTGGACCATCCGACCGGATGGGCTGGCCCTTACCCTGTCGAACGCGCAGCCATCCGATAAACTTCGGCCCGATAATCAGCCCGATGACCAGCGCGGTCGCAACCGCACCACCTGTCCGGAAAGTGAGATAACGCAGGAGGTTCAAAACCCCTGGAAACCCAAGCTGTTCAGCAATCCAGTAAAGCATCAGTCGTTCCCGGCGGTCAGGGCATCTACCAGTTGACCAAGGCCAACAGCGTTAGATCCCTTTATGAGAATGGCATCGCCATCGCGCAGCATCGGCTCCAGCGTTTGAAGAGCGGACGCCGCGTCCGGCGCGTGAAAAACTTTAGTCCGTTGCGCCAGCGCATCGGCCAGCGGCGCCATTCCGGATCCGACGAGCAAAGCGAAATCGACGCTCGCAGCGAGGACGGGGTCGGCAAGTTCGGCATGCAGTGCCTTAGAATCGGCCCCCAGCTCCCGCATTTCGCCCAGCACGGCAATCCGGCGGACAGCGGGCTCCGCGCCCAAGACGGCAAGCGTGGCTTTCATCGAAGCCGAATTTGCATTGTAGCTTTCATCAATCAGAAGAGCAGAACCTCCGCTTGCGAGAGCTATGGAATGCCGCTCCCCTCTGCCCTTTAATCCCTGCATTTCGCCAAGCGCGAGGCCAGCCGCTGCGAGATCGCCACCCATTGCCTGCACGGCCGCCAGCACGGCCAGCCCATTGGACACCCAATGGTCGCCGGGTTGGGACAGCGTAAAGTTCAACTCCACGCCCGGCAAAACAGCAGCGATCATGGTCCCGCTGTCGAGCTGGATGACGTCGCGGGCATAGACATCTGCCCCGTCCTGACGCCCAAAGGTGACCACTTGAGCGCCATGCCGCCGCGCAGCTTCGGCCAATCGGCCACAATAAGGCGAGTCAAACGGAATGATCGCTGTGCCGCCAGGCTCCAACCCTTCAAAAATCTCCGCCTTTGCGTCGGCAATTGCCTCTAGCGAGCCCAGATTTTCGATATGGGCCGGCGCAATCGCCGTCACCAGCGCCACCTGCGGGCGAACAAGCCGCGTCAACTGCGCGATCTCGCCCCTGTGGTTCATCCCCATCTCAAACACGCCAAAGTGCGTCTCTGCGGGCATCCGCGCAAGGCTGAGCGGGACGCCTGTATGATTGTTGTAGCTTTTGACCGAACGGTGGACAGCACCCTTATTGGCCCGTGCAAGGGCCGCCGCCAAAGCTTCCTTGGTGCTCGTCTTGCCAACCGAGCCCGTCACACCGGCGACGATGGCCTTCGTCCGCCCCCGCGCGGCGATGCCAAGGGCGCTCAAGGCGTCCGTCGTGTCCGCCACCAAAACATGCGGGTGGGCGACTGGGGTCGAGACAAGTGCACCACCCGCACCCTGAGCGAACGCCCCGTCGAGAAAGCGATGACCATCGGTCAATTCACCTTTTAGCGCGATGAAGAGATCACCCTGTCCGACTTCCCGGCTGTCAAACGCCACGCCTGAAACGGCAAAGTCAGCCGACGCAGTCCCGCCTGTTGCCGCAGCGATATCTGCTGAGGTCCAAAGCGCCGTCATGCAGCACACTCCCGCGCGACGGCGACATCATCGAAAGGCAGAACCTTATCCCCGACAATCTGGCCCTGCTCATGCCCCTTACCTGCGATCAGGATGATGTCGTCCGGCCCTGAGTCCGCAATGGCCGCCGCAATTGCATCCCGTCGGCCGGCGATTTCGATGGCGCCAGGTGCTGCCGCCAGTATTTCGGCGCGAATGGATGCCGGGTCTTCGGTCCGTGGGTTATCGTCGGTTACAATCACATAGTCAGCAAATTGCGCAGCAATGGCACCCATTTCAGGGCGCTTACCAGTATCGCGATCGCCGCCTGCACCGAAGACCACGATCAACCTGCCCTTTGCATGCGGCTTGAGCGCGTCAATCGCAGCTTCCAGCGCATCGGGCGTATGAGCGTAATCGACATAGACCGGCGCGCCCGACTTCGCGATGACGGCTCGCTCCAGCCGCCCCCGGACGGGTTGCAAGCGCGCCAGATTTGAAACAGTCGTTGCCACATTCCCGCCGGTCGCAATGACGAGACCTGCCGCAACGAGGGCGTTCGCAGCCTGATAGGCCCCGATGAGCGGAAGCATGACCTTCATTTCCCGCCCCTCAGCCTCAAGCACGAGCTGCTGGCCAAGCTGGCCGGGGATGCGGTCAACCAGCCGCAGGGCAGACCCATGCTTGCCGACCGTCAGCAGAGCAAGGCCGCGCTCTCTGGCCAAATCGATGACGCGGGCAGAATACTCCCCATCATCTGCCCAGACGACCGCTGCACCATCTCCGTCCACGACTTCGGAAAACAGCCGCAACTTGGCTGTGAAATAGTTCGCCATGTCCCCATGATAATCAAGGTGATCCCGACTGAGATTGGTGAAAGCGGCGGCACGGACGGGCAGGCCCTCTGTCCGGCATTGATGCAATCCGTGGCTCGAGGCTTCGAAAGCCGCGTGGGTCACGCCTTCCCGGTTGAGCCCTGCCATATTTGAGAGGAACGTCACGATATCGGGCGTTGTCAGCCCGGTCACGATGCGGTCGTCCGCCGTCGTCACGCCCAGCGTCCCGATAGAGGCCGCATGGAAGCCATCCATCCGCCACAATTGCCGCGTCATTTCAACGGTTGACGTCTTGCCGTTTGTTCCGGTCACAGCGACGCAGATCTGCGGGAAGGGCTCAAAGAACCGTGCCGCTAAAAGAGCAAAAGCCCGGCGAGGCTCATCTTCTGCAATATGGACCGCACCGGAAACCACTGCTTCTGGCCGCGCGACGACAGCAAGCGCGCCGGCGGCGATCGCTGCTTCGATAAAATCTTCACCATTGACCTTCAGGCCAGCAAAGGCGCCGAAAACGTTTCCGGGCGCGACCTTACGATGGTCAATTGCAAAGCCTGTGACCGGCGTCTGGTCATCCGTGCCAAGGAGCGTGCCGAGCTTCATTCTTCGCCCGCCTTGGCTTTCCAGATCAGGGTCCGCAACTCATCGAGCGGCATTTCGCGAGATGCGTCGGGGAAAACTCCGAGCATCGGGCCCGTGCGCGCGATCACCTTTGCAACAACGGGAGCTGCGGTCCATGCCGCTGTCGTCAGCCCGAAGGACTCCGCATTGCCCTTGGGGGCATCAAGCATGGCAATCACCACGTAACGCGGCGCATCCATTGGGAAGGCAGCAGCGAACGTGGAGACGTTGATGTGCTTGGAGTAACCACCAGCGCTTGGCTTTTCGGCCGTCCCGGTCTTCCCGCCGATGCGCATGCCAGGTACGTCGGCCTTCTTTCCCGTTCCATCCGTCACGATCAGCCGCAGCATCTGACGGCTCGCATCACTGGCGTATTGGCTAAACACGCGGCGGCCCTTAGCCGCCTTGCCCGGTTCAACCTTCATGAGCGTCGCAGGACGCCATATACCGCCGTTGACCAGTGCGGCATATGCAGATGCCAGCTGAAGCGGCGTCACGGCAATGCCATGGCCATAGGCCGTTGTCATCGTGGTCGTCCGTCCCCAATAGCCGGGCACGAGCGGGCGCCCCTTTTCCTTAAGTTCGATATAAGGCGGCTCATAGAAACCGATGCGACGGAACATGGCCTCCATGCGCTTTGCACCCATCTGATCGGCGATACGTGCGGTGATGATATTGGACGAATGTACGAGCGTTTCCGGGACATTCAGCCACCGGTTCATCGGGTGGTCGTCCTTGATTTTGAACTTGCCGACTTGGAGAGGGGTAGTCGCATCATAGCGCTTCGACAGGCTCGTTATGACACCGGCATCCATCGCCCCGGCCATCGTGATTGGCTTGAAGGTGGATCCAAGTTCATAAACGCTCTGCGTCACATTGTTGCGGAAGGCTTCCGGGTCGGATTGACCGATCTTATTGGGATTGAAGACAGGCAGCGAGACGAGCGCAACCATTTCACCCGTGCGAACATCCATGACGAGGCCGGTCGCGCCGAGTGCCTGATGTGCCACCATCGCATTGTTGAGTTCGGATTCCATCGCAGCCTGGACACG
Organism: uncultured Sphingomonadales bacterium; assembly: GCA_903958285.1. GTDB lineage: Bacteria > Pseudomonadota > Alphaproteobacteria > Sphingomonadales > Sphingomonadaceae > Aquisediminimonas. The sequence goes on along the minus strand of CAJBSR010000195.1, from coordinate 1,924 downwards.
CTTATCGATGGACAAGGCAACCGGCGTCTTGCGGAGCGCGGCGTCGCTCAACCTTTTGTCGAGCACGCGCTCCATGCCCGTCACGCCATGGCCGTCCATATCGGTATAGCCAAGCACGTGTGCGGCAAGCGTCAGTTGCGGGTAAAGCCGCTCTGGCTCACGAGAGAACGCCATTCCGGGTTCCCCAAGCGCGTTCACAGCGGCCACAAGCTCCGGCATGGCACGCCGACGGAGATAGGTGAAATGGACACCCGATTTTAGGAGCGCGAGATACTGGGCCTCGGTGCGCTCGGGCATGAGCGCGGCCAACTTGGGCGCTAGGTCTTCCGGCTTGTTCAGCAGCCGGTTGGCGTGCACGCCGACCGACCATGCATCGATGGTCCGCGCAAGCACTTCGCCGTTGCGATCCACAATGTCAGCACGCGGCGGTGCAAGCAGATTCGGATTTTGGCGACCAAGGGCGCTATCCGCAAAGACCGTCAGCCATAAAAGCCGCAGCGCGATGACGACCGTCACCGCGCTGAAGAGAAGCATCAGGATCATCAGCCGTTGATGGGCGACCGCGAGCGATTGTTCCCTGAACTTGGCGTGTCGCGTCCTGGTAGGCCGTGCGGCGAGCGTGCTCACTGGGCGGACTTGGCCTTTCCTTTGCCAGCCACCCGACTTTCGTCTTCGGCACGCTCAAGGATTTCGCCAAAGGTGCGCTTGTCCACCAAAGCACGGTCCAACATGGCAAAGCGCTGGGCCTTCGTTGTCGGGCGCTTATCCGTCACAGCAGGCTTGGCTGGTGCGGACGTCGCGGAAGATGGGACAGTAATTTCACGTTCAACGACTGTCGCTGCGGCAACGCGAACGGCGGCGGGCTTTGCTGCAGACGCTGCCTGGGCGGTCGCCTCACCCGGTGCGGCTGGAGATGTCCGCGTTGCAGCAGCCACCATCACCGGTGGGGGCGCGAATCCGTCTGTTGGCAGGGCACTGCCATCGATGGTGCGAAGCGCGGTTTCCGTTGCCCGGAACTGCCCTGCCGAGGGCGCAGCCAAGGCCAACACCTCGCCGTTCCAGCGCTCAAGCTGCCGAAGAGATGCACGTGTGCCCATTTCGGTCTGAAGCTGGCGGATGTCGCGGCGGGTCATCGCGATGCTGTGGTCAAGCTCTTCAAGGCGCGTACGTTCCGAAGCGACGCCGAGTGAGACCGTGTAGAGCGCCGTGGCGGCAAAGGAGCAACCGACAACCCACACGACGGGGCGGAACCTTTGAGCAATCATGCAGCACCTCTTAAGTTAGCGGGCGAGGAAGAATGGGCCGTGCGCCGCGCCACGCGCAAAGTTGCGGATCGGGCACGGGGATTACGGGTAAGTTCGGCTTCACTGGCGCGGACAGGCTTGGCGACAGCTTCAAATGTCGCCGCAGGACCGCGCCCAGCCACGTCTGGCAAGTGTCGCGAACCGGCAGGCGTCTGACCGCTGCGTTCCCGCAGGAAGCGCTTCACGATGCGGTCTTCAAGACTGTGAAACGTAACGACGGCAAGGCGTCCGCCCGGCTTCAGCACACGCTCTGCAGCTTCGAGCCCGTCTTCAAGTTCACCCAGTTCCCGATTGATGTGGATGCGGATGGCCTGAAAAGTGCGCGTCGCCGGGTCGCTTTTCTGACCTTCCCGCCAGCCGACCGCGCGCCGCACAACAGAGGCAAGTTCCGCCGTCCGCGTAACCGGACGCGCCGCAACGATAGCACGTGCAATCCGGCGCGATTTGGGCTCATCGCCGTAACGGTAAATGATGTCGGCAATGTCAGCTTCGTCTGCCGTATTGACAAAGTCGGCGGCAGACTCGCCCGCTTGCTCCATCCGCATGTCGAGCGGACCATCGGACTGGAAGGAAAAGCCGCGCGCCGCCTGGTCCAACTGCATCGACGACACGCCAATATC
>CAJBSR010000194.1 GCA_903958285.1 uncultured Sphingomonadales bacterium | reverse complement strand
TCCGGACCTGCGCCGGATCCTGACCGACTATGGCTTCCAAGGCCATCCGCAGCGCAAGGACTTCCCGCTGACGGGCTTTGTCGAGTTGCGCTATTCCGAAGAGCATAAGCGGGTGATGTATGAGCCCGTCACGCTCGCACAGGATTTCCGCTCGTTTGATTTCATGTCGCCCTGGGAAGGGGCCGACTATGTGCTGCCGGGCGATGAAAAGGGAGATGCCAAGTGAGCCTGTCCCCAGATCTCGCGCCGACCACCACCGGCGAAGACATTCAGAACTACACGATCAACTTCGGCCCGCAGCATCCGGCCGCGCACGGCGTGCTTCGTCTGGTCATGGAGCTGGACGGTGAAATCGTTGAACGGCTCGACCCGCATGTCGGCCTGCTGCACCGCGGCACCGAAAAGCTGATCGAGTATAAAACCTATCTGCAGGCGCTGCCGTACTTTGATCGCCTCGATTATTGCTCGCCGCTCGCGATGGAACACAGCTATGTGCTGGCGATTGAGAAGATGCTCGATTGCGAAGTGCCGCTGCGTGCCCAATATCTGCGCGTTCTGTTCGCGGAACTGACGCGCATCTGCAACCACATGCTCAACCTCGGGTCGCACGTGATGGACGTCGGCGCGATGACGCCGAACCTTTGGCTTTTCGAAATCCGCGAGGATTGCCTCAACTTCTTCGAACGCGCCTCCGGTGCCCGCATGCACGCAGCCTGGTTCCGCCCCGGCGGTGTCCACCAGGATGTGCCGCTGAAGCTGCTCACCGACATTGGTGACTGGCTCGACAAGCGGATGCCGACCTTGTTCGAAGACGCGATCAGCCTTGTGGCCGACAACCGCATCTTCAAGCAGCGCAACGTCGACATCGCTGTTGTGTCGAAGGACGACGCGATCAAGTGGGGCTTTTCCGGTCCGATGATCCGCGGTGCGGGCATCCCTTGGGATATCCGCAAGTCGCAGCCTTATGACGTGTATGACCGCATGGAATTTGACATTCCGGTCGGCACCAAGGGCGATTGCTATGATCGCTTCATGGTCCGCGTAGAAGAAGTCCGCCAGTCGGTCCGCATCATGAAGCAGTGCCTGCGCGACATGCCCGAAGGTCCGATTCTGACCGAAGACCGCAAGGTTGCCCCGCCCAAGCGCGGCGAAATGAAGCAGTCGATGGAAGCGCTGATCCACCACTTCAAGCTCTACACAGAGGGCTTCAAGGTGCCGGAAGGCAGCGTCTATGTCGCAACCGAAAGCCCGAAGGGTGAATTCGGCGTCTATCTGGTGTCAGACGGCACCAACAAGCCCTACCGCTGCAAGATCCGCCCGACAGCCTTCTCGCACCTGCAGGCGATGGACTTTATGAGCCGCGGCCACATGCTCGCCGATACGACCGCCATCCTCGGCGCGCTCGACATCGTGTTTGGGGAGTGTGACCGGTGATCGTGCGGGAAGTCTTTATCCTGTTCGCCGTGTTGGCTGGCTTCGCATCTGCGGTTGCCGCCTATCTTTTTGCCTTCCATGGCGAGGTTCCTTTGAAGGAAGTGGCATCGACGAGCTTCGCTGGGGCCATCGGCGTCTATGTCGGTCGCTGGCTCGAAAGGGGTTTGGCCCGTGGTTGATCGCAGTGCCATCGCGCAGGCCATGATCGCGGCCTATAACGCGCAGGACGTGGACACTTACGTCTCGTACATGACCGACGCGGCCTGTGAGGCCAATTATCGTGGTGATGTGGTGCGTGAGGGCAAGGAAGGCACGCGGTCTGGTCTTGCCGCCGCTTTCGCACGCTGGCCGGAAAATCATGCCGAGATCGTCCACACGCAGGCGGTCGGCGACTTTGTGCTGATGCGCGAACATGTCACCCGTGGCCCTGCCACCGACGGTTCTCCGCTGGTTGATCCCTTTGAGGTGGTCGCTGTTTATTCCTTTGAAGGCGACAAAGTGTCGCGCGTGGAGTTCATCCGCTAATGGCCGACGCAGTTCAAATTCCGGACGAAGCCGAAGTCCGCGCGCGCTGGGGCAGCTTTGCCTTCACGCCTGCGGTGATGGAAAAGGCGCAGACGATCATCGCGCGCTACCCCGCCGGGCGTCAGGCCTCGGCTGTCATGGGCTTGCTTGATTTGGCGCAACGTCAGGTCGGCGAAGAGACGACGACGCAAGGTTGGTTGCCGGTTCC
>CAJBSR010000193.1 GCA_903958285.1 uncultured Sphingomonadales bacterium | reverse complement strand
GGTCTGCCTGACTGATCACGCCAGATTCGGGCGCGCGCACTTCCGTTCGGGACAGATCGAGCAGCGCTTTGCGCTTCTGAACTTGCCCGGCAAGCACCTGCGGGTTGACGCCCGGCGCCGCCGCACCCGTCGCCAGTTGCGATTGCGCCTTTTGTGCATCCGCCTGAGCCGTGGCAAGACGGCTCCGCGCTTCTGACAAAGCGTGCTCCGCCTCCTGCAGCCGCGCCTTGGTGGTAAAACCTGTCTGCATCAACTTCGACTGACGCTCATATTCCTTGGTGAAAAAGTCCACATTCTCGCGCGCACTCGCGATGTCGACGCCGCTGGTCTGATAGTCGGTCTGTAACGTGGTCAGCCGGACCTGCGCCGATGCAATGGCGGCATCGGCTTGCGCAGCCGCCAGCTGATAGGGCGCCGGATCAATACGGAAAAGAAGATCGCCGGCTTTGACCGTCTGGTTTTCACGCACGGCCACTTCGACGATCCGGCCGTTTACTTCTGCCGAAACCGACACCTTGTTATGTTGAACATAGGCGTTGTCGGTCGACACATAATGGTCATTGGCGAGATAATAGGCCGTGCCGCCGCCCGCGAGGAGGAGCGGGAGCGACACCATAAGAACCGGCCGCAGCCATTTCTTTGGGCTGCCCTGTTGCGGCGCCGACACGGCCTGAGCACTCTCTTTTGCAATCTGAGGATCCTGCTCAGCCATTTGATATCAACTCCTGCGGCGCCCGCCGCGACAAATTCGTGCGTATCCGCTCCAGCATACGGAACAGGTCGGATCGCTCCGCCGGATCAAGGCCCGTCATTGCGTCGTCAAAAAGACTGAAGGCCATTGGCCGCATCTCTTCCAACAAGGCGCGGGCCTTGTCGGTCAGATGCAGACGCCAGGCTCTGCGGTCGGATGGATCGGCACGACGCTCCACAAGTTCGGCTTCCTGGAGCCGGTCCACCATGCGGCACAGCGTGATCGGTTCAACCTCAACGAGTTCCGCAAGGCCGCCCTGATTGATACCCTCATGGCGCCGCAACATCGTCAGCACACGCCATTGGGGACGCGAAAGTCCGCTGCTCCGCGCCCGTTCATCAAAGGCGCGGCGCATCAGATGCGACACGTCCGCCACCATTGTTCCAAGATTGTCCGGTTCCGCCATGCACGCCATATAATAGCAATACTTATTATCGGCAACCTTCTAAATGCAGATTGGTTTGCGGGCTTGTTGTCCAAGCCCGCCGATGCAGACGCCGTAGTTCGCAGTAGGACTCAGAAAGGGAGGGGTTAGGGCTTCCCTCGAGGCTCGGCGCACGCAAGGCACTGCGCGGCTTCGGGCATGGCCTCTAGGCGGGCCGGCGCGATCTCTTCGCCGCACGAAATGCAGACGCCATAGTTACCGGATTTGAGACGCGACAACGCGCCGCGCACCTCCGCGATCTCCCGTTCCAGCAGGGCGCTTTGGCCCAGAAGGGCTTCCTCCGCCTCCGCTTCGACAGCCGCCTCATCCGAATCTGCCGAATGTGGCGCCAAAAGATCAGCCCCGATGTGCGCGCCGCGGGCAAGCAGTTCTTCCAGCCGGAACTCCAGGCGACTTTGGATGCCAAGGGTGTCCATCAGGCTGCCTTCGCCTTGGCCACGATGGCTGAAATGTCATCGAGCAGCGCAAGCCGTTGCTTCTTCAGCGCCTCGGCCCGCGCGTCAGACGCAGGCTCAAGGTCGCTTTCGATCCGGTGGATCTCGCGATTGAGATCATGATAACGCTCGGCAAGCGTCGCGAAATGGGCGTCGCGTACCTTCAGTTGATGAAGGACATCAACGGCCTCAGGAAACTCGTCGCGCAGATCATTGGGCGTATGGCTCATGATCTACCCTCAACGCCGCGCGTCGGAAATGGACGCAGTCAGCAAGGTCACGACGAATAACAGGCCAACAATGGCGGGTCCGATGACAAATGGCTGCATAAGATATGGCGACATGGCTTTCTCCTCTTCGTGCTGTGTCGAAAAGGAGAATGGAGCCGGACCAACAAAGGTTCCTTGATTTGAGTCAATCGCGCCCGTGTGGGCAAAAAAATGGGGAGGGATGTGCGACCCATCACCCCTCCCCAGTGCCGTTCAACAAGACAAGCGCTAAAGGAACACGTGTCTCCATTGATCGGCACTATTCCGGCCAACTTCGTCGCCGGAAATCTTGGGAAGAGGCGCCGTGGCAAAACATACTTTGCCAGTCGCCCCCTGCATGGTTTGGACCATCTCACTGTTCCCCCAGCAGAAAATACGCCTCTGCTGTTCTTAAGATAAACTATGGCGGATTTATACAAAAATTGCAAGGCCAGATGGCGCGTTTCAGCGCACTTCTGCTAGGTTATCGCAGCTTGGCGATCTTCAGCCCATCGAGCTTGGCGCGGTCCTTCACGCTCTCTTCGCTCCGTGTCAGCGCCTTGGCCATCTGCTTAAGTGGCATGCCCTTCTTGGCGAGCGTGTGCAGCTTCTGGATCTCGTCGGTCGTCCAAGGCTGCTTGTGCCGTTCAAAGCGGTCGCCCGCCATTATTCCTCACCCATTCTCAAGGCGGCAATAAAGGCTTCCTGCGGGATGCTGACCGAGCCGTACTCGCGCATCCGCGCTTTGCCCTTTTTCTGCTTGTCGAGCAGCTTGCGTTTGCGGCTGGCGTCACCGCCATAGCATTTGGCGGTCACATCCTTGCGCATTGCAGCGATGGTTTCGCGCGCGATGACCTTGCCGCCGATCGCGGCCTGAATCGGAATTTTAAACAAGTGGCGCGGGATCAGTTCTTTGAGCCGCTCGCACATGCCACGCCCACGCGCTTCGGCAGTACCCCTGTGCACAATCATGCTGAGGGCATCAACGGCCTCCGCATTGACCATGATGTTCATCTTGACCAGGTCCCCTTCGCGGTGCCCGATCTGGGTATAGTCAAAGCTGGCATACCCGCGTGAAATGCTCTTCAGGCGGTCATAGAAATCGAACACAACCTCGTTGAGCGGCAGCTCATACGTCACTTGTGCACGCCCCCCGACATAGGTCAGGTTGGTTTGGATGCCGCGCCGATCCTGACAGAGCTTCAGGATGGAGCCGAGATATTCGTCCGGGCAATAAATCACGGCCTTTATCCAAGGCTCGTCAATTTGGGCGATTGCGCTCGGATCAGGCATGTCTGCCGGATTATGGAGCTGGATCGTCCCGCGATTATGCGCGAGCTGGACATCGTAGATCACGCTTGGCGCAGTGGTGATCAGATCAAGATCATATTCGCGCGTCAGCCGTTCCTGAATGATTTCCAGATGAAGCAATCCAAGAAACCCGCAACGGAAGCCAAAACCCAAGGCCGCGCTCGATTCGGTTTCAAAACTGAAGCTCGCATCGTTCAGCCGCAGCTTGGAAATGCTTTCGCGCAGCTTTTCAAAGTCATTCGCATCGACCGGGAACAGACCGCAGAACACGACCGGCTGAACTTCCTTGAAGCCCGGAAGAGCCTCGGCAGCAGGGCGCTTTGCATCGGTAATGGTGTCCCCAACGCGGGTCTGCGCGACCTCTTTGATTTGCGCGGTGATGAACCCGATTTCGCCGGCCGAGAGCTCTTCGAGCTGCTCGATCTTGGGCCGCATGCAGCCCACGCGGTCAACCAGATGCAGGGTCCCTGTTTGCATAAATTTGATCTGCTGGCCCTTTTTCAGGACGCCCGCGACCACACGGATCAAGATGACGACACCCAGATACGGATCGTACCAGCTGTCGACCAGCATCGCCTTCAGCGGCGCATCTCGATCACCTTTCGGCGGCGGAATGCGGGTCACGACAGCTTCGAGCACATCCTCAATGCCAATTCCGGATTTCGCGGAGGTGAGCACGGCGTTTGAAGCATCAAGGCCGATGATCTCTTCAATCTCGTTGCGCACCTGTTCGACTTCGGCGGCGGGCAGATCGATCTTGTTGATAACGGGCACGATCTCGTGATCATGCTCGATCGACTGGTAGACGTTGGCCAGCGTCTGCGCTTCCACGCCCTGAGCCGCATCGACAACGAGCAACGCGCCTTCGCACGCGGCGAGGCTGCGGCTGACTTCATAGGCAAAGTCGACATGGCCCGGCGTGTCCATGAGGTTGAGAGTATAGGTCTCCCCGTCCTTCGCCTTGTAGTCGAGGCGCACCGTTTGCGCCTTGATGGTGATGCCGCGTTCCTTTTCGATATCCATATTATCGAGGACCTGTGCGGTCATTTCCCGGTCGGTCAGGCCGCCGGTGCGCTGGATCAACCGGTCAGCAAGGGTGGACTTGCCGTGGTCAATATGGGCGATGATGGAAAAGTTGCGGATCTTGGAAAGCGGCGTGGACATGGCCGCGGCCCTAGCAGTGTTGTGCCGCGAGGCAAAGAGGAGAGCGCAGCGGCAAATCTGAGGTGGAAAGGCCGCATGGGCTTTGCTAGACCTTTCCTCGCATCGGGTCGCACCGACTGGGTGGAGTGACGGTAAAATACCGCATCCGCCTCCTGATTGAGGGGACCAATTTAGATGCGTTCATTTATTTCCGCGTTCGCCGCTGTGGCGATGATTCTGCCCGCAGCTGTCACCACGCCCGCCTGGGCCAAGAAAGAAGCCGACGACAAATCGTCCGCGAAGAAAGCCCAAGATAAAGGCACGGCCGAAATTCCGGTCTGCACCAAACGGCTGGGCACGCTCGCCATCGTGGAGCCGGAAACCAAATGGTGGACGCAACTTGGCCTGTCCAACCCGGAAGCGATCATCAAATTCTTCGTCATGAAATCGGGCTGCTTCGGTCTGGTTGACCGTGGCGGGGGCCTTGCTGCCCGCGCTGTGGAACGGGCGCTTGGCGATGATGGCGAGCTGCAGCGCGGCTCCAACATCGGCAAGCGTCAGGTGAAGGCGGCGGATTATGTCGTTGTGCCCGATATCGTCACGACCAATTCAAACTCCGGTGGCGGCGGGATTGCCGGTGGCATTGGCGGCATGCTGGGCGGTCGGATGCTCGGCGGGTTGCTGGGGGGCATCAAGGTGTCCAAGAAGGAAGCCAATGTGACGCTCTCCCTCGTCAACGTCCGCACGACCGAGATCGAAAGCCTGTCTGAAGGCTATTACCGCAAGAAAGACGTCAGCTGGGGCGCCGGTGGAGGTGCCTGGTGGGGCGGCGGCCTCGCCGCAGCCGGCGGCGGCGGATATCAGAACAGCGAGATCGGGCAGGTCCTCGTGCTCGCATATCTGGATGCCTATAAGAAGATGGTCGGCACATTGGGCGGCCTGCCTGATAATGCGAGTGCGGCAGCACCCAAAGCGGAATAGCAAAATCCCGTTCGTGTCGAGCGAAGTCGAGACACCGTCCCTCGACTTCGCTCGGGACAAGCGGAAAGTGGCTACCCCCCGTTGCGGTCCAGCCAGTCGGACAGGATCGCATTGACCTTTTCCGGCGCTTCCTGCTGCACCCAGTGGGAGACGCCGGGGAGGCGGTGGAGCTCCAGCTGCGGCACCCATGCTTCCGTCCCCACAGTGCAGCCGATGCCGAGCGCGCTGTCTTCCTCCCCCCAGACCATCAGCGTCGGAATGTCGATGCGGCCATCGCCGAGATCGAGCGTATCCCTGTGCCGCAGGAGCGCGCGGTAATAGTTGATCATGCCGTTCAGCGCGCCGGGGCGGGAGGCAGCGGCCGCATAGACATCGAGCACGTCCTTGCCGAAGCGGCTCTTGTCGACGGCCATGTTATAGAATGCGCCGCGGACTGCCTGTGCGCCGTCCTTTCCAAAGACACGTTCGGGCAGGCCGGGGAGCTGGAAGAAGAAGATATACCAGCTTTTCCGCAGTTGAGAGAGGGTCCGCGCCTCGCGCATGCCGACCATGGGGTGCGGCACATTCATGATGACGAGCTTGGTGAGCGGGCGGACCTTGGCGATGGCAAAGGCCCAGGCGATGATCGCGCCCCAATCATGCGCGACGAGCATCACTTCATCGACCGGATGTTCCGCCGCCGCCCGATCAATGAGCGCACCCACATCGGCAGTCAGATGATCCAGCGCGTAAGACCGCACACCCTGCGGCTTGTCCGACGCGCCATAACCCCTTGAGTTTGCAGCCCAAACCCGCCAGCCGCGCGCGGCGAGCAGCGGCATCTGGAACCGCCAGCTATAGTTGAGTTCGGGAAAGCCGTGGAGGCAAAGCGCCAGCCGCCGCGCCGTCGGATCGCCCGCTTCGGCCAGTTCAAAGCGCAGGCCGTTCGCTTCCACAAAGCGCTGGCGGATGCCGGAGTTGGCCTCTGGCGTCCAAGTGAAGTCGGTCATTCCCGCGATCCCTGCATGATTGTCCTGCCGTTTCAGCGCATTGGCGATGGCAAGTCCAGCCGGGTCTAAACTTTGGCGGATCTGCGCCGTTTAAAGCCTGATGACCCTGCGGTGGGCAGGCGGGATGCGTGGAGGTGCGGGACCTTGAACAGGCTGATGCAATCACAGCGTCGCACGGGCGTGGCGCTGGCGTGGGCCGCAGGTCTGATCCTCACCACCCTATCGACCACAGCGCAGGCGCAGAATTGCACCGCGCCTGTCAACCTTGCCGCCAACGGATCGTTTGACAGCGGGCTGACCGGCTATACCAACACCGGCAACTGGCTGTTCAACCAGACGCTCGATCCCGGCACTTATGGGACAATCTACAACACGCGCGCGGCGGTGCAGAACCCGTCTGCTGCGCCTTCAGGGCAGGATGCCAGCGCCTATCCGGCCGCAACGACATCGGCCTTTGTCATCAATGAAGAAGATGCCGCCAATGATACGCTGGCCATCGGCGCGCGGGCGGGCACGCACGTCCCCTATTTTACCGGCGAGCTCCACATCTGGTTCGATATGGGCTGGCGGCAGGCGGGCGGCAGCCCGACCACCGCAGGCACCCTGACGGTCCGCGTCAACGGCACCGTTTACATGACGATCACCACCGTGGCCGGCAATGGCGCGGGCAATGCGACCGCGGCGCTTTCCAACGGCGCGCGGCTCGGCAGCAGCACGCCTTCCACCTATGCCAATAGCGGCGCGGTCGGCGCGTTGAGCCCCTGGACGACCATCCACCTGATCGTGCCCTACACATCGGGCGCGACCCCAACGATGAGCTTTGCCATGTCCGGCGGGGGCGGCATTTCCGATGACTTTGCGCTCGACCGGATCTACGCCCCGCTCTGCCCCGTCACGTCGATTTCGGTCGGCAAATCGAGCCGCGTCGTCTCCGACCCCGTCAACGGCACCACCAACCCAAAGATGATCCCCGGCGCCACCATCCGCTATTGCATCACGGGGACCAACCCGGC